>JAGBWT010000100.1 GCA_017629615.1 Alistipes sp.
ACGTTTGATAGTTTGTCGAGTTTTTTTGTACCTTTGCAACGACATAAGGGGTGCTGATAAGAGTCTTGACACTCTTCTCGGCTGAGATTATACCCATCGAACCGAAACGGGTAATGCCGGAACGGGAGCGTAAGCATAATCGCTACATACCCCTTTTCAAACTCTTTAATTTATAAAAGTTATGAAAAGGTTTTTTGCATCTATGGGGGGCTGTATCGCCCTGCTGACATTGGCCGCAGCGGCCTCGGCGCAGCAAATCGATACACTGCGCATCTACTCTATCGACGAAGTTGCCGTAACGGCTACCCGAGCCGCATCGCACTCGCCAATCGCCCACACCAATCTCGACAGCGAGGCTATCGCCAGCCAAAACTATGGTGGCGACCTGCCGCACCTGCTGCGTATGCAACCGTCGGTCGTATCGACCTCCGAGTCGGGTAACGGTATCGGTGGTTCGGCTCTGCGTATTCGTGGTACCGACGCAACACGCATCAACGTCACGATGAACGGCGTACCGATGAACGATGCCGAGACACACTCGGTCTATTGGTACGACACACCCGACATCGCCTCGGCCGTCGGCTCAATACAGATTCAGCGCGGTGCAGGTACATCGACCAACGGCACAGGCGCATTCGGAGGCTCGCTCAACCTCACAACCGCACCGCTATCGACCTCGTTCGAAGGCTCGGCCTCGCTCTCCTATGGCTCCTACAACACCAACAAACAGTCGGTAGCCATATCGTCGGGACTTATAGGCAAACATTGGGCTATCGACGCACGATTGTCGCACATCGGCTCCGACGGCTATGTAGACCGCGCCTCGTCGGACCTCAAATCCTATATGTTGCAGGCGGCGTGGTACAAAGGTCGCACAATGATTAAGGCCCTCTCGTTTGGTGGCAAGGCCCGCATCTACCTCGCCTACACAGGACTTTCGAAGGAGCAGATGGCAGCCGACCGTCGCCAAAACCCCGAGTGCGAAATCATCGGGCCGATGCTCGATGGTGCAGGAAATCATCTGCTCGACGAAGATGGCAACATCGTCACAGGTGTTACGGGCTACTACAAGAACCACACCGACA
This sequence comes from Alistipes sp., assembly GCA_017629615.1. The sequence continues at coordinate 1,086 of JAGBWT010000100.1, forward strand.
ACTACCTACAAATCAACAACCAACTCATCGTAAATCACCACTTCGACAACCGATGGTCGCTCGGTGCAACCCTCCACTACACCTATGGTGACGGCTACTACCAGAACTACAAAAACGACCAGAAGCTCGCGAAATACGGCATCGACGCCAATGCGATTGGCGCAATGGCGGCTCGCTCGAACCTCGTTCGACGCAAGTCGATGTTCAACCACTTTGGAGGCATCGTCGCTTCGGCAGGCTACACCTCAAAGCGACTGACCCTCTCGTTTGGTGCGGCGGCCAACATCTACGACGGAGCTCACTTCGGCGATGTTCTTTCGATTGTGGCAGCACCCACAGCCGAGCCTTTTGAGTACTACCGCAATCTGACGACAAAGTTCGATGCCAACATCTTCGCCAAGGCTGATTGGCGCGTAACCAACAAAATAAACCTCTTTGCCGACCTGCAATATCGCCATATCGACCACCGCATCACGGGCGTAAACGACAACTACGACGATACCACCTCGGCTCTGCAACAACTCGACATCGACCGCCACTACGACTTTATCAACCCCAAAATCGGTATAACCTACGCTCCCGCACCACAACACAGCATCTACGCATCGCTGTCGGTGGCACAGAAGGAGCCTACACGCAACAACTTTACCGACACCCACCAGGGCGAATACCCGACATCGGAGTTGCTGCTCGATGGCGAATGGGGCTACCGCTACAACGGCAAGATTGTCGAGGCCTCGGCCAACTTCTACTATATGTACTACAAAGACCAGCTCGTACTGACGGGCGAACTCTCCGACACGGGCGAACTCCTATCGCGCAACGTTCCGAAGAGCTATCGTCGCGGTATCGAACTCGCCATCGCAGTAAAGGCTTGTCGCTGGTTCTCGTTTGGTGCAAATGCAACATTGAGCCAAAACCGCATCATCGGCTATACCGACTATATCGACGGCACGCCATTTGAGCGCGGAACGACAACCATCGCCTACTCGCCTTCGGTCATAGCCGGCACACTCTTCGACTTCCACGTCGGCGGTTTCCAGGCTCTCCTGCAAACACGCTACGTCAGCAAGCAGTACCTAACCAATGGCCAATATGAGGACCTTACGCTCGACCGCTACTGCGTAACCGACCTCGACCTCTCCTATACGCTCACAACCAAGCGCATCAAGAGCGTTCGTTTCGGCATCGCACTCAACAACCTCTTCAATACGGCATACTGCAACAACGGCTACGGCGGCTCGTGGCTCGAAGGCCCAACCATCGCCGACCGAGGCTCGTGGGCGTGTTATTTTCCGCAAGCGAAGTTTAATGTCTTGGGTAATGTAACGATTAAATTTTAGAATACAAAAAACATTCCTTTGGGCGGAAAATAACACGCTGTTGGCGTGAACAACCCCAATCAGCGGCAAAAGGTTGATGTAAGGATTGATATGGTGCAATTTCATACCTCCCGTTCGGAGCGCAGCGACCAAGTCCCCTCCCGAGGAGGGGATTTAGGGGTGGGTCAGATTTGTAAACGCGGCATTGAGCCGCGAGCAACGACCTTCGTCAGCGGTAAAAGGTTGATGTAATGCAATTATGTATATAAGTACCAAGGATAAATTATAGAAAATGGATATAAAATTACTACTGCAAATTATCGGTGTTGGGTTGGGATTGCTCTACCTATGGTTGGAGTATCGGGCCAATATTTGGCTATGGGTTGTCGGCCTCATTATGCCGATGGTGCATTGTGCGCTCTACTACAAATCGGGGCTATATGCCGACTCGGCAATGCAACTCTACTACATCGTGGCAGGATTGTATGGCCTCGGTGTGTGGCTTTTGGGGCGAAAGCGTAGCACCGCGCCTCTCAAAATCTCGCACGCGCCATTGCGCCTAATCACACCACTTGTGGTAGCATACGTCGTGCTTCACGCGGCCATATACTTTATACTTGTCCATCTGACCGACTCCTCTGTGCCATTTTGGGACGCAATGACAACGGCTCTATCTATGATAGCGATGTGGTTGCTCGCCCGCAAGTATGTCGAGCAGTGGCTCGTGTGGCTTGTGGTCGATATTATCACCGTCGGGCTATATCTATACAAAGGTATACCGATTACCGCAGCACTCTATATGCTCTATTCGGTCCTCGCAGTAGCGGGATATATCCGTTGGCGCAAACTCGTATAGCTCGGCCGTAGCGTGGCACAAAGATTGCGGAAGTGAGAGTCGAAACAAACTTCAAAAAATCAAACACAATGAAAAAATTTCTACTCTCGGTGTCGCTCCTGACACTTATGCTCTGTGGCTTTGTGGGCTGCTCGCAACAAAACAAATGGAGTCGCGAACAGCGTCAATCGTTGCGTGAGATGTTGCGCGACTATCGCAAGATGGTATATCTCAACGACCTGACCGAGGCCGAATATATGCTCTTCTCTGACGATGTCGCAGCAGCCATCGAGACCGACTATCCGGTCTACACCACCTTTGTCGAGATGCCTGCCGTAAACGACACGGTACAGGTCTATGTCGTGACAACTATCGTCGAGCAACTCTCGACCGATGCCTCGAATATGCGCCACCTCTACCCTTATTCGTCGCTTGTAGCCGACAAAATCCTCCCTTCGGGATTGGACCGCGTGCAACAAAATGCCTTCTATCGTTGCTTGGCTGCAAAGGTCAATGCAACCTACCCCGACGTGACGAGTTTTGTCTATGCCGTCATCAACGACACAGGCGCAAACTCAACAATAGCACAACTCCAAAATCAATGCGCCAACGACCTCTTCGGTTGGACCATCGAGATTATCGAGGTCGAACAATAGAGCCGTATCCGACAACAAAAGATGGGGTATCCGCGTTACGGATACCCCATTTATCATTAGAGGTGGGAAAGCCCATTAGTTCTTGAACTTGATAACAAAATATGGCGTCATTTCGCGATACTTCGCATTCTGGAACGAGCGTCGGCCTCTCTTCTCAACCTGGCCCTTAACCGTGCCGACAATATTCAACTGCCACGTTGGCGGATTCTTGCGGCCGCGGAATCGCTCCAACATCGCCTTGTTGATTGTAATGTAGATGGTCTTTTCGCGCTCATCGGGCATAATCGATACGGGGTCGAGGGTGAAGAGTTTATGTTTGATACCCATAACCAACTCGACAGGCTCGTTAAAGTCTGCATTCTTGTCTATCAACACCTTAATCGGTATAACATCGTCGTTCCACGAGAAGGTCACCTCCTGCTCTATATCGAGGTCGAGCGACATACGGTACGGCGACGGCTCGGTCACATCGAGCGACAACTCGGCAGCCTGTATATAGTGGGTATAATAGAAGGCCTGCATCATATTATCAACCGGCAACACATCGGCTTGCGCACGGCCATCGCCATTCGGATAATCCATCTTAACCTCTATCGGGAAACGCTTAACCTCGGCACCAACCGGTGCTGTAATCGAGACATTCCATCGCTTACCGCCTCGAATATTGAGGCTACTTGTCGTGAAGCCCTTTGGAAGACCCTCGACCACCAAGTTGGCAGGTCGTTTGAGTCGGCCCGTCACATCGACGCGGAAAGCAGCCGTTCCACCCGAAGGTATCGTAATGTTAGCAGGCGAAACGAAGGCGTTGAAGAGTGGCATCTGCTTGTGAAGGCGCAACAAGAAGTGGTAATCCTTGCCGTAACCGCGATGCAGGTCCTCGACTTCGAGCAGCAGTGTCTCGTCCTTTTTCGGGGTATATTTAAGCACCGGGTCGGCGTGGAATGTCATCAGGCCCTGAATCGGGTCTTCAGTATCATCAACCGTAGCGACAACCTTACCATATTGGTTTTTCAATCGCAGCACAGCGTCGATTCTCGACTCATTGCGACGACCGATAAGTTCGACAATCACAGGCTCCTTCTTTTTGGCCACAACAACATACTGCTTCACCTTCGCCACCGATGTCAGCGAGTCGGCTATCGCCGTTGTCGGAGTCAGCACAACCATCTTTTGTGGGGAGTGGAGAAGCTTCACGCCCTTTGGCAGTGCGTAGAACGAAACGGCATTCGACGTACCCGTAGCATTGGTATATGAGAGTTGGTTGTAGCCCTCCTTGCCGACCTTAACCTTCGCCTTGGCAGCCCCCAAATTAACACCCTCGATACTCTGCTCAATCCTCTTACCTACCACGCCATAGGCTGGGTAGCGACCCGTAACAAAAGGTATCGTGCCGAGTTGTATGCGATAGTTAAAGTCCTCGCGACCTCGGTATATCGCATCGTGTATAAGCAACGTATAGTCGCCATCTTTGGGCAACGTTGTGATGATAACGGGGTCTACGTTGTGGTGATAGTCGTCGGCATAGGCGACCTCTCGACCTCGCGAATCTACGATACGCAACACAGGCTGAAACCAACCCGGAACAGCATCGGCAATATATGGCACCAACTGTCGAGCCTTGACCGAAGCGACGATGGTCTCGCCTTCGCGCCCCGTAAATTTGAAGTAATCCACGCCTCCCGGTGTAACATATCCACACAGCACCGCAGGGAGCGACTCGACAACATTGGGCTTTTTGAGCGACGACTTTCCGCCTTCGAGCAGATTGGGGTACGAAGCCACCTCAAACGGAAGCATATTCGACACACCCCCCGGACCTTGCAGACGCAGGTCGTACAGTCCACACGGCACATTCGCAGCGATGCTGATATGAATCTTGACCCTATCGGCAAGTTGCGGGCTACTCTGGTCGTTGAGTCGGCGGCGCTTCTTCTTCTCGGCCGCACTCTCCTTGATATACTCAATCTCGCCCTTGATGCCATTGCTATTGAACAGCACCTTCGTCGCCTTGTTGATATTCAGACCTCCGGCCTCGATTACGACCGTAGTACCCACCTCGCCACCGGCCGGATAGAGGTAGCCGAGCGATAGTTTTTGTGCATATAGCGTTGTGGTCAGCAGCACAGATACGATGACCAGCAATATCCTTCTATTTCTCATAAGTCGGCTCTTTTATATCAATAATCTCGTAAAGCAAACCCTTGCTCTTGCCCTTTTCGAGCAGCGAAGGGAGTATCGGCAAATCGCCCTCCGAGACGTGTGGCAACTTACCATAAGGGTCGATACCCATAAGCAGATATACGGTACCTATCAGGTCGCAAGGACGCACAGGGCGTTCGGCAACCTTCTCGCCCGTCTTGTCGCTCTTGCCGACAACCTTGCCACCGTGAAATCCGCCACCCGCAACCAAATAGCTGAACACTGTGCCAAAGTGAGCGCGACCACCATTCCACGGAGCCTCCCACAGCACCTTCGGTGTACGACCGAACTCGCCACCGCAAAGAATGATAGTGCTGTCGAGCAGACCGCGCGCGTCCAAATCGGCAATCAGGGCCGACAGCGCCTTATCGAGTTGCGGCAACATCGTATTCATCTTCTGAAAATGCTTCTTGTGGGTATCCCAACCCGTCATACGGACATTGACAAACGGCACACCTGCCTCGACCAATCGTCGAGCCACGAGGCACGACTGTCCGAGACGCGACTTTCCGTATCGCTGGCGCACAGAGTCGGGTTCGTTGGCGAGATTAAAGACCTCGCGACTCTCACCCCAAATAAACTCCATATTGATATTACGCAGTGAGTCTATCTGCTGCTTGTCCATTGGCAGGGTCTCAAAACGGTCGAGCAATGCCATACGTCGCTCCATTCGTTCGCGGTCGGTATATTGATTTACCACACCCTCGACCTCGTAGTTTGCCGACTCGGGTTTTCCGCCCGTATCGAACGACTTGTACTCGTTGCCGAGAAATCCGCCCTCGTTGAAGCGGCTATTGGCACTTGTCAGCGAAATGTAGCACGGCAGAACGCCCTTGTAGCTATCGCGCATCATATATGATATGACCGCACCAAACGACGGATAGACAACCGCGCCACCCGAAGTATCGCCCGTAATCATCGCATAGTGGCCCGTTTCGTGGGCATTGCTACCGTGAGTCAGGCTTCGGATAAGCGAATACTTGTCGGCCATAGTAGCCAGCAGAGGCAACTTCTCGCCAATCTCGATACCCTCGACATTGGTCTTGCAGACCCCCTTATAACTTCCGTAGTAGTTGCGGCCCTGACTCGGTTTGGGGTCGAACGTGTCGGTTTGCGCCGGGCCTCCGTCCAGATATATCAGAATTACAGACTTTGCCTTTTGGGCCTCGGCACCAAAACAGATAGCAAGCAGTAACGTCAGTGTCAAATATACTCTCTTCATAGCGTTGTTCATTAGTGGTTATAGAGAAATTCGTTACTGTTTATCTGGGCCCACACAATATCGATTGCCACCTCGTCCAATGGCAACCCCGACTGCTCGGCATACTCCTTGTAGAGGGCCACCTCCTGCGGTGTTGCCCGCCTCGACAGCACCCTCAACGTGATGGCATTGGCAATGGATTCGATATTCGTGTTATTGAGATAGAGTTTTTGCAAAGCAGAACTTTTGCGGATACGTCGTTCGAGTTGCGACGAGTTCATCAGGTAGAGCAACTGTCGCGAGGTGATAGCGTTGTTGCGCTGGCTCTCCAACGACACGTCGCGCGACACCTTACCAAAGAGCTCCAACTCCGACGACGATACCGTCGCATCGCCCAAGTGGGTAGACCTTGTACGTGGCGGATAGAAGGTAAATGGTTCGGGAACTCGGCTGCTATATGTACTCCAAATGCCCGTCACCGAAGCCAACGCATCGACGATAACCTCGGCAGGCAGACGCTGTGGCTGGTAATCGCCCACAGGTGCCGCAGGCGAGTTAAACTGCTCCGACAACAATATGCGCTTCATCAACGCCCTTACGTCGAAGCCGCTATCAATAAATTCGTCGGTCAGTTCTTTCAACAGTTGCGGGTCGGAAGGCTTGTTGTCGGCTCGCCAATCGTCGGGCTCATTCACGATGCCTTTGCCAAAGACCCAATACCACATTCTATTCACCATAACCTCCGCAAAGCGGCGATTATTGCGCGACGTGAGCCATTCAACATAGGCCTCACGCCAATCACTGCCGGCCGTCAGACGGAGTGTCGTACCGTCCTCCAAAATCGTACTCTGCCACGGCACGCTCTGATAGTAGTCTACATAGACTATCTCCTCCTTCCACTCTTTGGTCGATTTGTACCTAATCTGCGCAAAGCATTGATGGCCATTATCCGTACAATTTCTGTTACCCAGGAAGAGCAGGTTGATATTGGCATAGATATTTTTTGACGTTCGCTTCTGAAATCCGCGATAGAAGTTCGAGGCCGGAGCGCGGAAGTTGCTACCCTCCGACAAGAGCAACTCGCGCACCATCTTGTCGTATGGCACATTGTTGAGCAGCTGCTCATATATCCAGCGGTTGTATGCCTGCACACCGTTGGGCCACAAATTGCTCGGGAACTCCGACTTGATGCGCAGAATATCGCCCCAGCGCATCTGCATATATCGCAAACCGAGTTCGCTCGTCAGCAGTCGGTCGATAAGCACCTCACGCTTGTTGGCACGAGTATTATCGAGAAATTTCTCACAAGCCTGTGCCGACGGCAGTGCGCCCGTAATGGTCAGGTGCGCACGTCGGAAAAAGACATCGTCGCGACACCTATCCGCAGCCACGGTCTGCACCATAGCCAACAACAGACCAACAATCAACATTACAACTTTTCTCATAATATCACGAGATTAAAATACCCTCAATTTCAACCAAAAGTTCGCTTCGGCACACATCGGCTATCGTATAGACCGTTGCCACCTGCGGATATGCCTGCTCGACAACCGACCTCACACAGTCGTAATCCTCGGCACGCTTTATAAAGACTTGGAGTTTCGCGCAACGCAGGTCGTAGGCCTTGCAGCCAAACCGCACAAGATTCTCCTTCGACACAAGATATTCGATATTCTCAATCGTCTTGATGGTTTGCAGCCTTGCCGACGAACGGTCCACGCTCTCCTCGCCTCGGATTGCCGCCGTACCCGACACAAAACAACACGCACCATCGGCCCGCTCAATCAACTTTGCGCGCTCGAACTTCGGGGTACTCTTCACGGCATCGACCGCCTCGTCGATAAGCACGCTCTTTGAATAGATGTGGGCCGCAACCTGCAACGGATTGTCGATTGGATATACCCCACCGCGCACACTCCGATAGGCGATAGCGCCAACAACGATTCCCTCGCCCACAGCTCCTATACCCGTTGCCGCAGGGTAGCCGTTGCGCCACCCGCCCTTTGCGTAGTAGCGAGTGCGGGCATCGTTAAACTCCTGATAATTTTGCTTTCCGTCGCGACACGCGACAATATTGCCTATATAGTTCCATTGGCGCACAATGTCATCGACCTCAAACCCATTGGCCGACAGCACCCCGTCCAATCGGGCAAATACCTCCTCGCTCTGGCAGGACACACTCTCCGAGAAGTCGGAGGCTGCGATACCCTCGACAAAGAGCAGGCTCTCCTCGTCGCTATCCACTCGGCCATAGCATACGCCATCGCGCTCCTCGATTTTAGGCTCGGAGGAGTGGTCGAGAGCGTAGATTTCGAGAGCAAAACCGCCTTTCGGCAGGAGAGGTTGGGGGATAAGTGTTACGGGGACTCTTCGGCCAAGCAACTTCGCAACAGCACTTTTCAGGTTGGAGAGCAGCGCGTGATACTCCATCTCGTCGCTTACACCACAGCATACAACTCCGCACACCGCACCCAACGGAACGTCGGCCAATGCCGCTCCGACACAAGCAAATTGTGGGTCGCAGACCTCTATGGTCGAAGTGTAAATCCTAAATCCCATAACACCGCAGTTGGTTCTTTATCATATAAGAGACCTTTAACCCTAAAAGGTTAAATCGACAACAAATTTTCGGACGCCCTATGTTGTGGTTACCGACTATTTGATTGCGAAGGCCGTCTCCTTGAAGATTTCCGACACCGTCGGGTGAGGGAACACCACTCTCTCCAACTCTTTGAGCGTCATCTTCATCTCGATTGCCATACAAGCGCCATAAATCATCTCGCTCGATGGATTGCCGAGCATATGCACACCCAGCACCACATCGTCGCTCTCGCCTACAAGCACCTTGCAGACTCCGTTACCGCGCTCATTCTCGGCAACAAAACGGCCCGCATAGGCCATTGGCAGCGAGGCAACCTTATAGGCCACACCTTTGGCCTTGGCGCTCTCCTCGGTCAGGCCGACACCGCTAATCTCGGGGTTGGTATAGACAACGCCGGGGATTGCATCGTAGCTCATCGAGTCCTCGACTCCCGTCAGGTTATTAACCACAACTTCGCCCTCGCGACTTGCCGTATGGGCCAAGAGCGAAAAGCCCGTAACATCGCCTGCGGCATAGACTCCTGCGACATTGGTGCGCATCTTCTCATCGACCTTGATACCACCCTTATACAGCTCTACGCCCAGCGTCTCCAAGCCAAAGCCCGAAGTTACCGCACGACGACCCACGCTAACCAAAACTCTATCGCCGACCACCGTATGCTCGACGCCCTCGCTATCCTCGTATGTGACCTCGCCTCCGTTGATTTTGGTCACACGGCAAGAGAGGTTGAATGCAACACCCTTCTTGGCGTACATATCTCGCAACATTGCGCTCAACTCCTTGTCCAAGCCGCCCAAAATCTCGGGCAACATCTCCACGACCGTCACCTTTGTTCCGAGGCTGTTATAGAGGCTTGCGAACTCCATACCGATTACGCCGCCACCGATAATAACAAGGCTCTCGGGTTGCTCCGTCAGGGCCAATATCTCGCGATTGGTCACAACAATATCGCCAGCCTCCTGCAACCCCGCGATTGGGGGAACAAAGGCCTCCGAGCCTGTACAAATGAGCAGATTTGCAGCCTCGAAAAGTTCGTCGTTGCAACGAATTTTGATAGCCCCCTCCGAGCGACCCTCGATTGTCGCCTGGCCCTTAACGACCTGCACGCCACAAGCCCTCATCTTGGCCCCTACGCCACCAACCAATCGACGCACAACCCTGTTTTTGCGCTCCATAATCTTACCAAAATCGAAGGTGGCATCTTTTGCAAAGACACCATATTTGTCGCCATTGACAGCATTGTCGTAGACCTTTGCGCTATAAAGCAACGTCTTGGTCGGGATACAGCCCTCGTTCAGGCAGACGCCACCCAACTCGCGCTTCTCGAAAAGCACCACCTTCAAACCTTTGCTACCAGCTCGCTCGGCGGCCACATACCCCGCAGGGCCTCCGCCAATAATTGCCAAATCAATCATCGCTATATAATTTTTAATTTTTAGTGTTTATATGTAAACTACACAATATCAACCCCTTATCACTGATAGGCATCATTGCTCGCGGCCAAATGCCGCGTTTACAAATCTGACCCAC
>JAGBWT010000101.1 GCA_017629615.1 Alistipes sp.
CTCGCCATAAGCCGTCAAATCGAGGAGGGTTCGCTCGTGCCACCAAGTCGCACCGAGACCCTGATTACACCGACCGAAGAGGAGGAGAATGACAACTACAACGAGGAGGCGTAAATAGTTATGGGAGAAAGTATTAGACTCGACAAATATCTTTGGGCCGTACGCATTTTCAAAACGCGCAGCGAAGCGGCCGATGCCATTCGCAACAACCGCGTAACGGTCAATGGAGCCTACGCCAAACCCTCGCGCGAAGTGAAGGTTGGCGACACAATTTCGCTCCGCCGAACTATCATCAACTACACCTACGAGGTTGTCGCTTTGGTATCGAACCGACAGCCGGCCAAAAACGTACCTCTCTACTGCAAGAACACAACGCCACAGAGCGAACTCGACCGCCTCAATATGCCGCGCGAGACCATCTTCGTCTTCCGCGAACGAGGCACGGGTCGTCCGACAAAGAAGGAGCGTCGCGAAATCGACGAGATGATGGAGGGCATCTTCCTCGACGACGACCTACCGTTCGACGATGACGACGAATAGTGGCAGTTTCGCTGTAAGAATATCTCAAATATTTGGCTTCTCGCCGATTTTTTATAACTTTGCAAGTTATAAGCGTCGCACATACGCGCACGCATACGCATAGGCGAGAAGATTATGCTTGAAAAGTTAGCCAAACAGACGGCCATATACGGTATCAGCACCATACTGGGCAGAATGCTCGGTTACCTGCTGACGCCCTTCTATACGCGCATCTTCGGACCCGAGTCGTATGGCATAATCACCGACATCTACGCACTTATCCCCTTTGCGCTCGTCGCCCTTACACTCGGTATGGAGTCGGGCTACTTCCGCTTTGCGGCCAAAGCCGAGGCGGCAGGTGGCGATGTTGCGGGCGCAAAGCGTCGGCTCTTTGCTACGATGTGGGGCATCACATCGCTGGCCGCACTGCTCTTCTTTGTCGCTGTCGCGTTGTTGCGCGAGCCTATCTCGGTCGTAATGGGCGAGGCCTATGTTGCCCACCCCGAATTTGTCGTAATTGTGGCGGCTATCGTGCTGTGCGACGTTGTCGGCGCAATCCCATTCTCGCGTCTGCGCGAAGAGGGTCGCTCACTGACCTTCGTTGCGCTCCGCCTGGGTAACGTCGCTTTGCAGGTGGCTCTTGCCGTAGCATTTTGGGTAGCAGGGCTGTTCGACACACCGTTTGGTGTAGGTTGGGCTTTGGTTGCCAACCTGATTGCAAGCGTGGCAACCTGCCTCGTAGTAGCCACCATAAGCAAAACCCTGCCTCGCATTGCGTGGCCGATTTTGGGGGCTTTGTTCGCCTACTCGCTTCCGCTTCTGCTCTCGGGCGTTGCAGGCACAGCCGGCGAATTTCTCGACCGCCAACTTATCAAATATCTCATACCCGAGGGGTCGATGAGCCAACTCGGTATCTATGGTGCAATCACGAAGATTGCCGTCGTGATGACCCTCTTTACGCAGATGTACCGCCTTGCAGCCGAGCCTTTCTTCCTCTCGAACTTCCGCAAGGAGGAGTTTGTGGCGATGAATGCCGCTGCAATGAAGTACTACATACTCGTCTCGATGGCGATATTCCTCGGCATCGCACTCTTCCGCGACCTCTTTGCACTTATCGTCGGCTCCGACTTCCGCCAGGGTATCCACATTCTGCCCGTCGTATTGGGGGCAAATGTATTGAGTGGCGTATGGCTCAACCTCTCGTTCTGGTATAAGCGCGAAGATAAGACACGCTACGCACTTTGGGTAACCCTTTCGGGTCTTGTAGCGTCGGTTGTAGCGGGCTTTGTGCTGATTCCGCGTTGGGGTTACTACGGTGCAGCGTGGAGTCGCTTTGTGGCCGAGGTTGCGATGGTAGCCGTAAGCCTTACGCTCACACGCATCTACTTCCCGACCCCTTACGACGTGCGTCGCATAGCCGAATACGTCGTGGCAGGTGTCGCCATATTCTTCGTGGCCGAGTATCTGCCAATCGAGAGCGCACCGCTTCGATATACAACCAACACCCTACTATTCGTTATCTATGCAGCCTATGCCGTATGGCGTGAGAAGATTGACCTACGCGGCTTGGTATGCTCAATCATAAAACGTAACAGCCGATGAAATTCAGCGATATTATAGGACAGCACTCTCTCAAAGCCCACCTCGTTCGCAGCGTAGACCAGGGTCGCATCAGCCACGCCCAACTCTTCACGGGAATTATGGGTGCCGGTACGCTACCTCTCGCGGTGGCCTACGCCCAATATATCCACTGCACCAATCGCAGGGGTGGTGATTCGTGTGGCGAGTGTCCGTCGTGTCGCAAGATTGCCGAACTTGCACACCCCGACCTGCACTTCGTCTTTCCGGTAAATAAGCAGGGTAAGAAGAGTGGCGAGGTTGTGTTGAGCAACTCGCGCGAGTTTATGGACCTCTGGCGCGATATGTTTAAGCGCACGGGCGGTTATTTCTCGCCGCAGCAGTGGTTCGATGCGCTCAACCTCGGCAAGACGCTCAAAGGCATTATCTCGGCCAAAGAGTCGGAGGAGATTATCCGCCGTCTGTCGTTCAAGAGCTTCGAGTCGGACTACAAGACGATGATTATCTGGCTCCCGGAGACAATGAACGAAGAGGCGGCCAACCGAATCTTGAAGATTTTGGAGGAGCCATGGGAGCGCACCGTGTTCCTGCTCGTCACCGAGCGCAGCGATATGTTGCTCAAAACCATCATCTCGCGCACACAAGAGGTCTCCGTACCACGACTTACGGTCGAGGACCTTTTGCCGACGCTTCGTGCCGCAGGTGAGAGCGACGAGGAGAAGATGGTCGCTACGGCACGCTTGGCCTCGGGCGACCTGTTGGAGTTGCGACACCTTATGGGTGGAGCCGACGACGAGGTGCGCCGCGAAAATTTCGAGGCCTTCTGCTCGGTTATGCGTTTGAGTTACAACGACCGTCACCTCGAACTGATGGCGTGGGCCGACGAAGTGGCACAACTTTCGCGCGAACGACAGCGTGGTATGCTCGTCGATTTCTCGCGACTCCTGCGCGAAGCCTTTATGTTGCACGCAGGTCTGGCCGACGTCAGCTACCTTTGGGGCGAGGAGGCAACATTCTGCCGTCGTTTTGCTCCGTTTATCGGTAGCGACAACATCGAGCCGATAATCGACCAGATTGAGAGCGCAATGCGCCAGATTAACCAAAATGGCAACCCACGCATCGTATTTACCCACTTTGCGCTGGCTGTCAGCAAACATATAAAGCACCTTTAAGATGAGCCGACGCGCAATAATTCTCGGAGGTGGCAACGTGGGTAACGTCGAGGAGCGACTGCTCGCAGCCGAGCGACTTATCGGAGAGCGCATCGGAGCGGTTGTCGGACGTTCGACGATGCACACAAGCGAGGCCTGGGGCTTCGATGCAGCCCGATTTACCAACTGCGCCTTTGCCGTAGAGAGCCACTTGGAGGCCGAGGAGATGATTGACCGCCTGCTCGACATCGAGTGCGAGTTGGGGCGCGACCGTCGAAGCGAGTATCGCGAGAAGGTATTGCGAGGCGAGGCCTATGCTTCGCGCACAATCGACCTCGACATAATGCTCCTGGGCGAGGAGTGCATCGTGACACCGCACCTGCAAATACCCCACCCAAAGTTGCTTGTCAGAGAGTTTGCGATGACACCTACGGCCGAAGTGTTGGGAACGACAACCGAGGAGTTGGAGAAGATTGTAAAGAAAATTATAGAGAGATGAGATATAGAAAACCTACCCTGCTTCGAGCATTGCTTATAGCGATTGTGGCTATTGCTGCGGTCGCCTGCTTCAAGAGCGTCACAACCAAGACGCGCCTTATTATCAAGGTGCTGATTGAGGAGAAATCGGGTGGCGACCGCGTCACGACCGACGATGTTATCGCCTATGCCTACTATACGAAAAACGACGATTGGGTCGTAGCCTCGTATGACGATGCCGTAAATCGCATCATCACCGACTCGCTTGGTACCGAGCGTCGCACCGTACCCGATGTCGAGGGCGAGCCATTCAGCAAGGAGTCGCTCACCGCACCATACGTTTCGTTGCCGCTGACCAAGTCGCCGGCTATGGTGGTGGTCGTATCGCCCCAAAACCGAATGTATGCCTATACGTTCAAGAGCCTTAATGTCGAGAATTTGCACGAAACATACATAACTCTATTGTTGCACTCGTGGAAGACGAAGGTCTATACCGAGGGCGCGGCAAACAAGGGTGGCCTATGGTATATCTTCCCACCAACGCCCGAAGCCGCTCCCGATGACGGCTCGACCGACACCACAACCCCCGACAGCGAGGGCAACCAAACCGAAACAGAACAACAGTAACGATGAACAAACGACAACTCATAGCAGCACGCATAGCCGTTGTATTGCTCTTCCTCGGAGCATTCTTCTCGCGTTGCGCCCATATTATGACCCCCGATGGTGGCCCGAAGGATACGATTCCGCCCGTTATCATTGCGCTCAATCCCGACAACTTCACCACCAACTTCTCGACCAACAAGGTCTATATCGAATTTAACGAGTTCGTCCAAATCAAGGACCAGAACAAGGAGATGTTCACCTCGCCAGCGATGAAGAAGATGCCGCTTGTGGCTACACGCGGCAAGGGTATCGTCATCACAATCCGCGACACGCTCAAAGAGAATACCACCTACGCTATTGATTTCGGTAGCGCAATCCGTGACAACAACGAGGGCAACCCGCTCAACGCAATGCGCTACGTCTTTTCGACAGGCGACAAGGTCGATTCGCTGATGTGTTCGGGCTATACGGCCGACTCCTACAAGGCCGATAGCGTCAGCCGTACCTACATCTGGTTCTACATCGCCGACTCGTTGCCCGTAACGCCCGACTACGACTCGACAATCTTCAATCGCCAGCCCGATGTGATTGCCCGCGCACAAAACAACGGTATCTTCATCGCCCAAAACCTCAAACCTGTCGATTATCGCATCTATGCCTTTGGCGATAAGAACGACAACAAGATGTATGAGGCGGGAACAGATATGGTCGGCATTTTGGAGGGAACTTATAACCCTGCGAAGATGCCGGAGTTTGCTATTTGGTTTGACTCGTTGCGTATGTACCCTTCGGCCGAGCCGCAACTCTACTTCCGTATGTTTACCGACAAGGCCTTCAAGAATCAGCGACTTGTCGAGGCTAAACGTACCGACCGCAAGCAGTTGTTGCTATACTTCAATGCCGATTATCCCGACATCGAGAGTATTCGTCTCGACAGCATACCGTCCGACAAAATCCTCTACGACCCTATCACCAAAGGTCGCGATACGCTCAACCTTTGGCTCGACGTGCCAGCCGAGAATCTGCCCGACACAATCAAGGGCGAGATAACCTACTTCCGCCACGACTCCATACGCCAATATGTCAAGACCACCGAGCCGTTGAAGATGGCTTGGCGATATGTCGAGAGCAAGGAGGAGCAACGCGAACGCGAAAAGGAGGAGAAGGAGCGCGAAAAGGCCGAGAAGGAGGGTCGCGAATGGACTCCTCCAACCAAGCCAAACCCATTCAAATACACAACCTCGGCACAGGGCGAAATCAACCCCGAGAAGGGTATCGACCTGACGCTCACCTTCCCTGCCGTCAAATTCGATACGACCTCCGTAAAACTCTACAAAATCGAGGGCAAGGAGGGTGCTGCGACGAAGCAGGTCGAAGTGGCAAAGCACTTTGTCCGCGACACACTCAATATGGCTCGCTGGGAGATTCGCTCGAAGTGGGAGAAGAACACCAAGTATCGCCTCTACATTCCGAAGCAGACGATAACCGACGTTATGGGTTATCAGAACGACTCCATCTCGTCGGACTTTGCAACCTACGACCCCGAGAAGTATGCAACCATCGTCCTCAAAGTCAAGAGTGAGCCTCACCGCAAATATATCGTACAGCAGACCGACAGCTCGGGCAAGACACAGCAGGAGCTTACGGGTGTAGCAAATGGCAAATATCGCCTGAACTACATCTCGCCAGGAGAGATTCGCCTGCGCATAATCGAGGATACGAACGGCAATGGAGTGTGGGACGCCGGCGATGTAATCAAGCGTCTGCAACCCGAGCGTGCCGAGATGTATATCAACGACAAGGGCGAAGATTTGTTTGCGACCAAAGCCAACTGGGAGATTGAAATCGAGATGGATATGTCAAAGATATTCAAACCGATGACAATGGAAAATCTCGTGAAAATCCTCGACGAGAAGGAGGCTTCGCGCCTCAAAAAACTCTACGAGGAGTGGGAGAAGAAGCAGGCGCAAGGCGGCAACAAGGAGCAGAACTCACAAGGTCAATCGTCGGGCGGTATGATGGGCGGCTTCGGCGGTATGGGCGGAATGGGAGGTATGATGGGAGGCTTCTCCAACGCTATTGGTGGCGGTATGAGTGGGCGTTATTAACCAGCGTAAAACCGATGAAGATGAAGAGATTTATTATACTTACAGTAGCAACACTCGCGGCTTTGGTCCTCTATTCGACCGAGGCTCGCGCACAACACGTCGTTGCAGTGACAACAGGTTACGGTATGGCAACCTCGCGCCTCTACCCTGCCCAAGAGACTAAACCGATATGGGGAACGTGGTCGGCAGGTGTATCGTGGCGATACTACTCGTTGCCCCGCTTTGTAGGTGGCTTTGGTATCGACCTCGAATGGATTGAGCGCGGTTTCTCGTATGCACCCTACGCCTCGATTTATGAGGATAAAAAGGAGTATAAGTACTACACACGCCGCATCAATACGTTGATGATGCCAATCGTGTGGCAACCCCACGCCTATCTGTTCAAAAACCATCTGCGCGTCTATCTCGAAGCTGCACTAACACTCTCCTACAACTTCTCGTCGTCGTTCGAGAACCGTGAGCCATATACCTTTGGTGCCAACCCCGAGAACAAGACCGTCATATCGGGCAAGTACAATATGCGTAGCGAGCGCGACAACTCGTTTGGCTATGGTTTGGCTGCCGGTGGCGGTATCGACATACTCATCAAGCAGGTCGAGATTGGTTTCAGAGTCCGCTACGACATCGGCTACTCCGATATTCTGCGTAACCGCAACAAATACTACGACAACGAACTCGACAACGTCAATAAGCCGGGCGAAAACCCGTTTTGGCGCACACCACTCCGCTCGCCTCTCGACAACCTGACAATCGGCGTGCGCGTCGGTTGGCGCTTCAACAAGGAGGGTTTCGAGGCCTGGAAGGTGAAGCGCAAGAAGCGTCAGAAGGAGGTTATTAAATTTGGATTATAAAGACAAACAATATGGAAAACACACGTCAGCAAAAGATTTCAAAGCAGATACAGCGCGACATCGCCGAGATTCTGCAACGCGACCACTCCTCGCTTTTGCGTGGTCTGCTCGTCACGGTTACGACCGTACGCGTATCGGTCGATTTGGCATACGCTAAAATCTACATCAGCGTCTTCCCATTCGACAAAGCACAGACTGCCCTCTCCCTTATCGAGAGCCAAAACAAGGCTATTCGTGGCGCACTCGGCAACCGTATGCGCAATCAGGTTAAGTCGATTCCCGAATTGCAATTCTTCATCGACGACTCGCTCGAATATATCGAGAACATCGACTCGCTGTTGAACAAATAGCCATTCGCCATCTATGAAGTGGACCTTTGCCCGCAGGTATCTCGTTTCGCGCTCATCGCACTCGGTAATCAACATTATCGCTGCGGTTAGCCTCGTCTCGGTTGCTGTGCCTGTGGCTGCAATGGTCATACTACTCTCGGTATTCAATGGCTTCGAGACCCTGGTGCGCGAGATGTATGCCGACACCGATGCCGACATCGAAATTCGTGCAGTGCATCGGTCCGAGGCTATGTTACCCACTGCCGAAAATCGCCAGCGCATTGCACAAATCGAGGGTGTCGAGGCCCTCTCGTTTGTCATCGAGCAACAGGCTTTGGTACAATACAACGAGCGACAATGCGCCATCACGTTGCGCGGAGCCGACAACCACTACTTCGACGTATTGCCAGCCAAACGCCAAGCTTCGGGTGGCGAGCCTCGTCTTACGCTTGGCGAAATCGACTACCTCACCATAGGTCGCGATGTAGCACATTCGCTCGGCATATACAACCTCGTAGACCAACGCCTAACACTGCTAACGCTCGGTGGAGGCGAAGTTGGCTCGTTGTTGCCACTGCGCAATATGCGTCGCCACGAGATAATGCTGGGCGGCATCGTAAATAACACGCAGGCTGCCACACTCTCGGCCGTAGCACCACTTCGCACGCTCCAACATCTGGCGGGCCACGACCACGCCACGACCATAATGGTTCGTGCCTCGGAGGGCTACAACATCGACCGTCTGCGCGATAACATCGAGGCCGAAATCGGCAACGACAATATCGAGGTCGTAACTCGCGAAGAGAAAAATACGCTCTTCTACCAGATAATGAAATACGAGAAGTGGGCCGTCTTTGCCGTCACACTGCTTGTACTTATCGTCGCCTCGTTGTCGATTATAGGCACTCTGCTGATGCTCATCATCGAGAAGCGCAACGAGCAACCCGTGCTGCTGGCTATGGGTGCCGATATGCGATTTATTCGTGGCATCTTTATCCGCGAGGGGCTTCTGATTTCGGGTATCGGTGGCGTAGCAGGCATCGTTATCGGTGTGGCGATTGTTGCGCTCCAAGAGTGGCTCCACATCGTCAAGATGCCGAGTGGCGAATTTCTGGTCGATAGCTATCCCGTCGAACTACACGCGACGGACATCATATTGGTACTCATCTCATTTGTTGCGGTGGCGTGGAGTGTTTCGCGTATCGCCACACGAACAATGATAAAATCCCAAAGACTATGCAACGAACAATAACATCAATCCTTATAGCCACACTCGCGGCACTGATGCTCGGCTCTTGCGCCCAGCGAAAAATCATTCCCGACGACGAGTTATCGACAATCTTCTACGAAGCCTATCTGTCGAACGCCTATCTCGGCATCGAGTACGCCAACCTCGATTCGCTGATGATATACGAGCCTATATTGGCCAAGCACGGCTATACTCCGGAGGATTTGCGCTACACCATCGGCAACTTCTCGCGTCGCAAGAGTGCGCAACTCGGCACAGTCCTCAAACAGGCCGAGGAGCGGCTGGTCGAGGAGGCTGCCGTCTATGAGCATAAGGTTGTAGTACTCGATACAATCCGCGAGGTTGCCATTCGTCGATTGAAGCGCACCGTACGCGCCGACTCTCTCATATCGGTACAGAAGAGGGCCGACACGACAAAGTTACGCATCGTCGTCGAGCCTATATATCCTGGCAGCTATGCCGTACGTTTCAAATATGAGTGCGAGGACAATCTCGACAAGTATCCGCGCAACGGCTCGATGTGGCTCGAATCGACATCGAACGAGCGTCGCTCCAACCACACCTTCCGCCTTCGTCGCAAGGACTCGGCTCGACGCACCTTCACAACCGACACCTCGCACCAACGCCTCGTTATATGGCTTGGCGAGACACTCGACAAGAAGCACGCTTCGCGCAACCCTAAAATCGATATTCGCGACCTGCAAATCGTCTATACTCCCGACGAAAAGACCGCCATCGACTCGCTGATGAAGAGTTTTATCGACATAACGCTATTTACCGATGAATTCTACCCAAAGACGGATAGCCTCGCATCTGTTGCTGACTCCACAAGGGTTCTTTAAGCAGCCTCTGCTCACGGTCGATAGCGCATCACGCCGTATATTGGCTATCGAGCAGTACAACGAGCAACTCGATATGTCGGCCGGCGTAGAGTTCTTTTCGGGCATCATCTGCGCAGGTTTTATCAACGCTCACTCCCACCTCGAACTCGCCTATATGCGCGGTGCTATTGACGAAGGGTGCGGACAGGGTGCTTTTGCTGCGCAAATGGCGGCACAGCGCAACCGTTTCAGCGACGAGGAGCGACAAGAGGCCATAGTGGCTGCCGACCACCTTATGTGGCGCGAGGGAGTCGATGCCGTGGCCGACATTGTAAACGACGACTCATCGTTCGCCACAAAACTCCATAGTCCGATACATTACCGCTCGTTTGCCGAGGTCTTTGGTCTGCGCCAATCCAATATCGAGGCGTGTCGCCAACTGTTGCGCTACGACTCGACGACGCTCACTCCGCACTCCACCTACTCAATCCAGAGCCGCGATTTCGAGGCTGTATGCCGTGCCGATAGCAGCACGCCAATCTCAATCCACTTTATGGAGTCGGCCGACGAAACCCTACTATACAAAGGCTCTGGGTCGCTACACGAATGGTATGCGCAGGTGGGTTTTCATTGCGATTTTCTGCACTACGGCTCACCGGCCCGACGTATAGCGCAATGCGTGCCAAACGACCGCCCACTGATACTCGTTCACAACACCTATATCGACGAGGAGGCTATCGACACAATCCTGGCCAACCGCACAGCCCCGACATATTGGGTACTATGCCCGCAATCGAACCGCTACATCAACCGATGCACACCTCGCTCGGTAGAACTACTCCGCCAAAAGGGGTGCACAATATGCATAGGCACCGACTCGCTCGCATCGAATCACACACTCTCGATAGTCGAGGAGTTGAAGTGCTTCCGCGATGTGCCACTCGAAGAGCTACTCCGCTGGGCTACACGCAATGGAGCCGAGGCCATCGGTCTTGGCGATAGGCTCGGCACGGTCGAAGTTGGTCGTTGTGTCGGCTTGGTTGCACTCTCGGGCATCGACCTATCGGCAATGCGACTCACCGACAAGAGCGTTGCAACCCGAATCTTATAGCTTCACGATATGACCCTATTTATCTGTGGGGGTGTGGCGGCGTAGGGCGGCAGGGGTGTCGCCATAGCGTTGTTTGAAGAGTTTGATGAAGTGCGAGATATTCGTGAAGGCGCACTGATTGCCTATCTCCGAGATTGTGAGGTTGGTCGAGAAGAGCAATATCTTGGCCCGTTGCAGCCGTTGGTCGATAAACCAGCGGTGGGGAGGCTCGGCAAACTGTCGACGAAACTCCTTCTTGAACGAGGTCAGCGACCTATTCGTTTTGCGGGCCAGCGCCTCTATCGAGAGGTCGGTAAAGAGGTTGTTGTAGACCTCGCGTGCAAAGTGGTTATTCACAACATCGGAGCAGGTGAGCAGTCGCGCACGCATACAGGCGCTACCCTCGGTAAGTATCAGATAGACCAGCTCGTTGAGTTTTATCTGGCGACCAATCCCATTCTCGCGTAACTCGTTGCGTCGCAACAAGCGATTTAGACCCTGAAAGAGGTCCGAAAGGGCCGTCGTGGGGCGTGCCACAACACACTCCGCGCCCTGACACTCTCCGCAGCGGTGCGTCGCATCGTAGGCAAGGCCATAGTTCGTATTAAGCTCGATTATGACGCGCTGCAACGACTCCGACGTAACATAAAAGACCACCTGCTCGAAAGCCCCTTCGAGTGGGATATTCTCCTCGTAATGCACTCCCGTCGTGAGCAGAAACATCTCCCCGGAGGCTATTTCGATACTGCGGTCGTTGCGGTAGATTCTCTTGCACCCTTTAAGCACATATCCGATGGCCGTGCGCGACAAATCGATGGAGCTGACGCCTCGACTCTCCTCCTCCACAACCTTGACCACATCGGGCGCAAGGGCGTGCATAAACGTTGAAACACTCATTATAATAGTCTTTTTGGTGTGTGATAATTAAACATATCGTTTATTCGTCTACAAAGATATGTTTTTATTATATTCTTCACAACCTTTTGTCTATTTTTGTCATATTTACGTCTACATATTGTATTGATTAGTCGCTTTTAGGGCAGAAGAGGCTGGGTGGTTGGGTTGGCTGGGTTGGGTTGGGTTTGCCTGGGTAGTTTAGTGTCGTTAGGGGCGTTAGGGGCGTTAGAGTTTTTATTTTCCCTAATCTACCCAATCTACCCATTCTACCCATTCTACCCAGAGGACTAATCAAACTCAAAGGAAGAATCTATAAAACGGAAGAAGGTTATACAACCCAAACCATATTGTTCCAATAAAAATTGCTATGCAAACACCTATTCTCAAAGAATATTTGTATATTTGTAGTACCAAGAGGGAGTAATCCCGAGGGTAGACATATTTCAAAAGAGGCGTTATGCTAATCTTGTAAGTCGAGAACCTAGGAAATTCACGAACACTGCACAAGGATTGCATAGCAGCTCTCACGCATACGGCGTGGGCTGTTATTTCATATTCGTGCATTAGGTTTTCCTAGGACCTTCGATTTAGAGTGTGGCATACGGCACCACGCTCTCTTTATTTATTACTGCAAGTAGGAGCCGTTTGCACCAAATTCAACAACCAAACCTATGAAAAGTTTAATTCTTAAATTGTCGACGTGCTGTATTTTATTATGCGCAACAACCTCCTGCGCCTCAATTTTCTGTGGCTCAAAAGCAAAAGTAACATTCGACTGCAATGTCAAAGAGGGTGTCGCTCTAACTATCGATGGCCTAAAATATCACGATGTCGCTTTCCCGTTCACAACCAAAGTTAAGCGTGGCTTTGATGACACAATAGTTAAAGCAGAAGCGAAATCCTATAAACCTGAAATAGTTGTTATCGACAAAAAATTCAATCCTGTTTCTATTATTAACCTTTGTGACGTTCTCGGTTGGGGAATAGATGCAGCCACTGGTGCAATCACAAAGCCTGATAACAATTACTACCAAATAGAATTAAAGAAAGAAGAGTAATCCTATCAATAATTACATCGAAACAGAATTTAACAATTTCTACTTACCCCTGTCGCACATCGCCAGGGGTAATTTTATATTACACAGAGCAGTTAAGCTCACTAACACCGATGAAACTATGATTTATCATAGATGAGTAGGTAGCCGCCTCTTCAAAGGAGTCAAACGATTTGCTTACATATAGTAATAAATAAGCCCCCTTTACAGAAAGGGGGTTTGGGGGATAGGTAACACACTACTCTTCAAGAACAGCCTTGCCGACAACCTCTATTAAAAGTAAACCGTTAAGAGTTCGCATATACATACAAAAAAAGACCAACCGTATTGGCTGGTCTTGAAGAGGCGGCTACCTACTCTCCCACGGGAAAACCGCAGTACCATCGGCGCGAGTGAGCTTAACTTCTCTGTTCGGAATGGGAAGAGGTGGAACCTCAC
>JAGBWT010000014.1 GCA_017629615.1 Alistipes sp.
ACCAAGTCCCCTCCCGAGGAGGGGATTTAGGGGAGGGTCAGATTTGTAAACGCGGCATTAAGCCGCGAGCAATGACAACAGTCAGCGGCAAAGGGTTGATGCAGTGTAGTTATGGATATAGCCTCCCTAAAATCTCCCTTAAATAATTTTTGAAAGGCCTCGGCTATCGTCGTTTGGCCCGACGGTCTGTTGTCGGTACCCAGCGCGAAGGTCGGATAACCGAATCCTCGAAGATGCGACCAAAGGGGTCGGTGGCGCGAATAAAGACGCGGGTTACCGTCGTGTCGATTTTGACACGGAACATATGTTGCGCACTATTCTTGCCGAGCGACAACTTTTTGCCTCGATTGTTGCGATGGCGCACCACCGCCGAGGCGATGGTAAAGAGTGGGTCGTCTTGGAGTATTCGCTTGGGTTTTAGGCGCTTGCCGTTGGCTGTAACCTCCAATTTTGAGCCAGGCTCTTCGCCCCAATAGTTGATATAGATATAGTCGCGGAACGAGCCGTTGCCGTAGTTTATTCGGGTCTTGATGTCGCGCAACATATTCTTCACGTCGGCATCGCGACGGTAGTATTTGCCGACAGCCGTCATATCGTAGGCGCGGAAGGTGCGGTTGTCGTGCTCTATCGAGCGGCTCTGCCACGAGATGTTGCGCCCGTCGATTGTGAATACCTCGAAACCTGCGTCCATACCATCGGAGCAGATGTGGGGGTAGAAGTTGAAGCCACTCTCCCAATTATTTCCGCAGACCGAGGTGATGTTGTGGGCTGTGATGTTGGGCAACTCCTTGACCTTCGATACTTGGCGACGGTGGGTGTGGCCCGAGAGGAAATGGACGTTGGTAAACTCCTTGAAGCAGGCGGTCAGCGAGTCGGTATATTCGGGCTTTGTGAAGGTGCGCGAGATGACGCCCTTGGCATTGGCGCGGAAGGCTCCGTGGTGCATACAGACCACTACGGGGCGACTCTTGTCGTCAATCTCGGCCAGGTCGCGACGCAACCAGGCGAGTTGGTCGGCACTGATGCGTCGGTCGAAATTGCGCTTGCCGACAATATCGGTCGGATACTTGCCGTCGCCCGGCTCGTTGAGGAATATGGTCGAGTCGAGTACGATGTAGTGTACATCGCCGATGTTGATGGCATAGAAGCGCGGACCACACGAGGCGACATACATCTCCTCGGCACGGTAGTCGGTCAGTGGCGAGGCTGGTATTGCTCCATCGTAGTCGAGTTCGCCCATCACGGTATAGAGCATCGTAGGGTAGCGACACGCAACGAGAGAGTGGAGCGCATCGTCGATATCGAACTCGTTGGAGTACCACGCTTGGGTGAGGCTCAAATCGCCGAGCAGAATGGAGTAGACGGGTAGCGAGTCGCGCTTTGCCTCCTCGGCAACTCGTTTTACGGCAGGGATATAGAGTCGCTTAAACTGCAACATATCCTCGTTGCGGTTGGCCAGGTGCAGGTCGGCCGATACGATGATGCGGTGGCGACGATTATCGACGCGTCGCAACTCGAAATCGTGGTACTCGACCTTCTCGGGTTTGCGGCTGTCGAGCGAGGCCCAGAATTGAGGCAGCACACCTCGTCGGCACGTTGGCTCATAGCCCGAAGGGGTGACGATAAATACGCAGCCATAGAATTTGAGCGATGCAAACTGATAGCGACCCAACGAGTCGGTCTTGGTCATAAGTGCGCCGTCCGACACAGTAACTCCTGCGACGGGTTTTCCCTCGCAAGTGACTTGGCCCAAGACATTTATGCCCGCAGGGGGTAGGCTCTTGCGCTTGGTCGATTTTGCACCCTCGGCCATCGAAGGCAGCAGGAGTAGTGCGAGTGCGATGATAAGGTGGATAGGTCGCATAGGCGGCTATTTTTTAGGGGTGTAGACAACCTCTTTGGTCTCGAAAAACTCTTCGTCGAAGATTTGGCTTATAGGGAAGCGTTGCCACGCGAGCGAGGTGGCGGCAAGTTCGGCCGTAAGGTCGCCTCCTTTGAGGTAGAGAATGCCGTTTGGCAACTCTCCGCACGCACCCCTCTCAATCTTGCTCCACGTCCAGCCGACAAATGTAGACATATCGGTCACGGCTCGCGAAATGACGTAGTCGAAACGCTCGTTGATTTGCTCGACACGGCCATTGATTGTGCGCACATTGTCGATGCCGACAGCCTTGCAGACCCCCTCGACGACGCGAATCTTCTTGCCAATCGAGTCGCAGGCCGTAAAGTGGGCCGAAGGGAAGAGTATGGCGAGCGGAACGCTCGGAAATCCGCCTCCGCAACCAACATCGAGCAGTCGCGCCCCGTCGGCAAACCGACACACCTTGGCTATGGCGAGCGAGTGGAGAACGTGGTGCAGATAGAAGGCGTCGAAATCCTTTCGCGAGATGACGTTTATCTTGGCATTCCACTCGGCATAGACTTCGTAGAGTTGGGCAAACTGTTCGCGCTGACGCTCCGAGAGGTCGGCGAAATATTTGTCGATAAGTTGTGCGGTATGGAGCATAAGTAGTTGGTTTTATTCGAGTTGGTCGCCTTCGGTAATCATTCGGCAGAGCATAGCCCTCACGCGGAAGATGCGGGTCTTGACCGTGCCGAGTTTCATCTTCAACGCCTCGGCAATCTCCTCGTAGGAGTATTCGTCGATGAAGCGCAGTTTGAAGAGGTGGCGGT
Organism: Alistipes sp.; assembly: GCA_017629615.1. The sequence continues at coordinate 2,674 of JAGBWT010000014.1, forward strand.
AGTCGTCGGGCAACATCGCTATATAGCGGTCGATTTGCGCCTGACGTTGTGCGCTGATAAAACTCTCTTCGGGCGATGGCGAAGGGATTTGATTGCCGTCGAGAGAGAGGTTTGTATTGGGGTTGAGCGGCTTGTTGCGACGCGAACGGTGCAGGTCTACAAGTGCGTTCTTGGCGATTGCGCAAATCCAGGCACCGAAGTCGTACGAAGGGCTGTAACTGTTGATATGGAGATAGGCCTTCATAAACGACTCCTGCAACAGGTCATTGACATCGTTGGCGTTGCGTGAGCGTTTGATGAGCATCGAGTAGAGAGTATCGCGATGGCGCGTGAAGAGGGCATCGAAGGCTGCGTTGTCGCCCTCGACTACCAACTGCGCAAGCGCACGGTCGTCAAGACTCTTATATTCGATTATCGCCATCCGTTTTCATTGCTTTTTTGGGTAAGACGCACCCAGCCTCGCACCAAAGGCTCGACCAGGTCGAAGAGTATGCTCCACGGTGCGATACCCTGTTCGCCTATGCGGTTGGCGGCACGCATCAGCGAGAACGAAACGACGAGGTAGCGTATCGCCAAAATTGCGACAGCCGCGAGTTTGAGTTCGAGGGGGAGCAGTGCAATCATCGCTGCGGTGGCCGCAAATAGTGAGTAGCGGCAAATCAATTCGCACGTCTCGATATTGCGCGAGGCGATAGCGTAGAAGCGGCGTGTGGCTCGTGTGCGATGGACGTTGTCAATCCAGCGGGCTGCACCGCGCCAATAGAGTTCGGTGCAACGGGCGCGAGGCGAAATGACGACACTGACGTTACCCTTGCTTGCGATGCGTTGTACGAAGAGGTCGTCCTCGCCGACATTCATATTCAGGTGGCTGAAACCGCGTGCGCCAAAGTAGAGGCTCTTTGTGAAGCCGAAGTTGTGGCGCGACGCTCCGAATGGTCGGTCGGCAATGGCCTCGGCAATCCAGCTCAACGACTCCGTAAAGCGGTATTTACGACAGAAGAGATTGCGCAGACCGCCCTTGCGCTCCAAACCACAGTAGCCAAGCACAATATCGCCATAGAGGAAGCCCTTTGCCATCAGCGAGAGCCAATGCTCCGACGAAGGCAAAGCCTCGGTTGTTGTGAAGATAAGGCACTCGTGCTCGGCGGCCTTGATACCCACGTTGAGGGCAATCTTGTTCGATATAGGGTTTCGTGGCGAGTAGTCGATTTGGGTCGTTTTCAGATGTGGATAGGTTTTACGCAACTGCGCAAGGTCGGCGTAGAAGTTGTCGTCGTTGCCGACATAGACCACCACAACCTCAAAGTGGTGGTAGTCCTGGGCCAGGAGCGAGAGTAGACCCGTTTCGAGCCAATCCGAATTTTCGGAGAACATCGTGACGATAACCGATACGGGTGGCTCGGCATCGCGAATAGGCTTGCGACGCGATAGACGGAAGCCTGCGATGCGGGCAAAACGTGCGTAGTGTACAATCTGCAAAATCAACAGAATGAGGGCGATGAGGGTGATAGCAATGCCCTCGATGCCATAGGCCGGAAGGAGTATGTTTTTCAAAAAATCCATAAAAGTCGATATAACCTTGCAAAGTTAAGAATTTAATTCGAGACTCTGCGCTCGTCGTGGCAATAAAAATTGCCGACCTGCAATAAACTTCGCATTGAGCCGTTTTCCGTAGGAAAAGTTTGCCGTCAGCCAAACTTTGATTATCTTTGCCCGTTATGAAATTTGTATTGCAACATAAGGATACGGCAACCAAGGCCCGAGCAGGCGAAATTACGACCGACCACGGCGTAATCCAGACCCCGATTTTTATGCCCGTAGGTACGGCTGCCGCAATGAAGGGAATATTCCATCGCGACCTCCGCGACGAGGCCCGCGCCCAAATCATATTGGCCAACACCTACCACCTCTACCTTCGTCCGGGTATGAAGATTTTGGAGGAGGCGGGCGGTGTGCATCGCTTCTCGACGTGGGAGGGCCCGATGCTGACCGATAGTGGTGGCTTTCAAGTCTTTTCGCTTGCGGCGTGCCGTAAGTTGAAGGAGGAGGGCTGTCACTTCCAATCGCATATCGACGGCTCGCGCCACCTCTTTACGCCCGAGAGTGTAATCGATACCGAGCGTACTATCGGAGCCGATATTATGATGGCCTTCGACGAGTGTCCTCCTGGTGATGCTCCGAAGGAGTATGCCGCAAAGTCGCTGGCAATGACCGAGCGTTGGCTGGACCGCTGCTTCAACCAATACCACAAGACCCAACCCAAATATGGCCACTACCAATCGCTCTTCCCGATTGTGCAGGGTTGCTCCTATCCCGATTTGCGTACGAAGGCGGCCGAGAATGTCTTGCAGTACGATGCCGACGGCTACGCTATCGGTGGTTTGGCTGTGGGTGAGCCGACCGACGTGATGTACTCGATGATTGAGGTGGTAAATGCGGTGCTGCCCGAGCATAAACCGCGCTATCTGATGGGTGTCGGTACGCCAATCAATATCCTCGAAGGTATTGCTCGCG
>JAGBWT010000102.1 GCA_017629615.1 Alistipes sp.
CCGGTCACCCCCTCGGGTGAAAACGGAGCGTGTCGCTTGTTTGAGTGCAAAAGTAGTGCAAAAAAGCGAAACAACAAAATTGTGTGTCAAATGAATGGTTTTGATGTCTGGTTGAAAGTTTTGATAATTGGTTCAAAAAACGGGTAAAAATTTGGTCGTGTGACGAAAAATCCGTATCTTTGACTCTTATAATAAAGTGTTTTATGGAAACGTCTCAAAATTGTGTGGTAGCACTCAAAAATGCAACCATATACCATACCGAAAACCCTTTTGTGGTGCTGTCGGAGCGCAATCTTGACCAATGTGGAGAAGCGGTTTTATCCGATGTAAACATATCGATTGGTAAGGGCGAGTTTGTCTATCTTATCGGCCGTGTCGGAAGTGGCAAATCGTCGTTATTAAAGACTCTTTATGCAGAGTTGCCGTTACTCGAAGGCGATGGCGAGGTATCGGGGTTTGATTTGAGGACTTTGCGTAAAAAGGATATTCCGTTTTTGCGCCGTAAAATAGGTATAGTTTTTCAGGATGTGCAACTTCTGTCGGACCGTAGCGTGTATGATAATCTCGAATTTGTTATGCGAGCCACGGGTTGGAGTGAAACCGAGGAGATTGAGTGTCGAATCGAGGAGGTGCTTGCCGAGGTCGGCCTTATCGAAAAAGCGGCAAAGTTGCCATTCGAACTATCGGGCGGAGAGCGTCAGCGTTTGGGTATTGCACGAGCATTGCTAAACGCGCCATCTTTGATATTGGCCGACGAGCCAACGGGTAATCTCGACCCGCTTACGGCCGATAGTATTGTGCAGTTGTTCAAGCGTATAGCGGCTTCGGGAACGACGGTTGTGATGTCTACTCACAACACCTCGATTATTGAGGCTTACCCGTCGCGAACATTGCTGTTTTCGCAAAAACGGATACGCGAAATCGATATGGCGGAACTTCTTGATGCTAAATCTTCGATTTAGAGTTGCATAATCGAAAAAAATATATTATTTTTGTACGTTTTATTAGAATAATCGAAACAGACAATATATGAACACGGAACCAGAAATTGTAAAGACGGGCCACGAAGAGGAGTATTCGGCGTCGAATATCCAAGTGCTCGAAGGTCTTGAAGCAGTCCGCAAGCGTCCTGCTATGTACATCGGAGACATCGGTGAAAGAGGTCTCCACCATCTCGTTTATGAGGTTGTCGATAACTCTATCGACGAGGCTTTGGCAGGTCATTGTAACGATATTTATGTAACCATCAATGCCGACAACTCGATAACCGTTAAGGATAACGGTCGTGGTATCCCTACCGACTTCCACGAAAAGGAGGGTCGTTCGGCCTTGGAGGTCGTTTTGACAGTGCTGCACGCCGGCGGTAAGTTTGACAAAGGTTCGTACAAGGTGTCGGGTGGTCTGCACGGTGTAGGTGTGTCGTGTGTAAATGCGCTCTCTACCCTGCTCATCGCCGAGATTCACCGTGGCGGCAAAATCTATAAGCAGACTTATAGTAAGGGTGTTCCAACTTCGAAGGTCGAAATTATTGGCGACTGCGAGGACCGCGGTACAATTATCACCTTTAAGCCCGATGCAGATATCTTTACCCATACGACCGTATATCAATACGATATTCTGGCGAAGCGTCTGCGCGAGTTGGCCTTCCTTAACAAGGGTATCAACTTGACTATTACCGATATGCGCGAGATAGACGAGGAGGGCAATCCAAAGGCCGAGTCGTTCTATTCGGATAGCGGTTTGAAGGAGTTTGTGCAGTATCTCGATGCAACGCGCGGAGAGCGTATTATCGAGTCGATTATCTATCTCGATTCGGAGAAGAATGGTGTGCCTGTCGAGGTGGCTATGCAGTACAACAACTCCTATTCGGAGAACGTTCACTCCTACGTTAATAATATCAACACTATCGAGGGTGGTACTCACCTTACCGGTTTCCGTCGTGCGCTCACTCGTCCGTTGAAGAAGTATGCCGATGAGTCGGGTATGCTTTCGAAGTTGAAGTTTGAGATTTCGGGTGATGACTTCCGCGAAGGTCTTACTGCGGTAGTCTCGGTAAAGGTTGCAGAGCCACAGTTCGAGGGTCAGACCAAGACGAAGCTCGGTAACGACGAGGTCGCAGCCGCTGTCGAGAAGGCGATGTCGGAGGCTTTGACCAACTACTTGGAGGAGAATCCAAAAGATGCGAAGGCTATTGTCGAGAAGGTTGTCTTGACTGCAACAGCTCGCCACGCAGCTCGTTCGGCTCGTGAGGCGGTACAGCGCAAGTCGCCATTGTCGGGTGCAGGTTTGCCTGGTAAGTTGGCCGACTGTTCGAGTCGCGACCGTTCGATTGCCGAGATTTTCTTCGTCGAGGGTGACTCGGCAGGTGGTACGGCAAAACAGGGCCGTGACCGTCGTTTCCAGGCGATTATGCCTTTGCGAGGTAAGATTCTCAACGTAGAGAAGGCTCTCGAACATCGTATGTGGGACAACGAGGAGATTAAGAACATGTTTATTGCACTCGGCGTGAAGATTGGTACAGCCGAGGATAGCAAGGC
>JAGBWT010000103.1 GCA_017629615.1 Alistipes sp.
GTAGTATGGGTCGCGCTGTATTTCAGGCTACCCAGACTACCCAATCTACCCAGTCTACCCATTTTACCCCTAAAACAAAAAAGGCCACCCTCCGGTGACCAAAATTGATTTTATAAGAGGCTTTGCAAGGCTCGGCAAAATTTATCGACGATGGGTTGTACTACTTGTACTACCCATTGGCGGAAATTTTGTTAGCCGCAGAAAAGACCTTATAAAATCGATTTTTACTCGACGTAAGCAATCTTACTCTCATCACGAGGTTTAGCCTCGGGAGCCTCGTCGGGATAGCCGACAGCAAGTGCATACTGCAACTCATAGCCCTCGGGGAGGTTGAGAGATGCAAGCTGTTCGGCACCGGCAGGCGAGTTGAGGAACGGAATCGGCATACCGAGACAGCAGGTGCCAAGACCCAACTCATAGGCAGCCAACATCATATTCTCGCCCAGAAGACCACAATTCACACCTGCATAGGTGCTTGGAGCGGCTGCAACGAAGATGACAGCCGGAGCGTTGCGATACATATTGCGGAAGTCGGGAGTGAGCAGATAGTCACCCGTCGGAGTACCCTCGATAGTAGGGATATAGGCTTTGGTCGAGCGGTCAATCCACTCCTTTGAATCGACAATGCGCACGGCCCAATCCTGACGATTCATTGCGCTTGGAGCGGCAATACCGCATCGAGCGATAATATCGAGTTTCTCGCGCTCCACGGGCGTATCCTTATATTGGCGGATACTGCGACGAGCGTGGATTGCCTCGACAACACTCGACTGCGAGTCGTTCGACGGGTTGGTTACCAAGTAGATTGCGCCAAGAGCAGTAGCGCACAAAAGCAATGTGATAATAATCTGTTTCATAGTTTTATTGTTTAAGGTTTGATTTGTTTTGGTTTTGATGCGACACCGCTTCGGCCACAATCTCCGACAAATCGCACACGCGGCGATGCTTCGAGGCGGCTCTCGCAATACTCTTTTTGCACAATGGGCAAGCCGTCACGATGGTTTGTGCGCCTGTGGCCTCCAACTCCGTTGTCATCTTTTGTGCGATGTGGAGTTGGGCGCTATCACCGATAACGGTATTGGCCAACGATGCGCCACAACAGAGCGCATTGCGACCATTATGTGTCGGCTCGATAAGTTTGCCAAGCGACTCAATAACTCGACGAGGGGCTTCATACACGCCACTGCCACGGCCCAATTCACAAGGGTCGTGATAGGTATATGTTGCCTCCTGCTCGAAGGTTGGACACAGACGGCCCTCCGCAATCAATCGAGCGATATACTCGGAGTGGTGCAACACCTCGACACCCTCCAAAGCGTACTCCTCGCGGAAGGTACGCAAGCAGATTGGACACGAGGTAACGAGCGTAGTGATGCCGTGTCGGGCAAATAGCGAACGGTTGTACTCCACCATCTTTCGGGCCGAGTCAATCTCGCCCGAGAGTTTCAGCGGACGGCCACAACATACGCCCCCATTGCGGTCGGCCCACCAAACCTGCTCGCCTGCCGCCTCGAAGATACGCTCCATAGCCGAGAGCGTTCGCGGAGTGAGCATTGTCATACAGCCGGCAAAGTAGCCTACACGACCCTCGCCTACCGAGTGGTCGATATTGCGCAGATAGTCGTATCGTCGCTCATTGGGGATATTGCGCATCGTTGCTCGCGAGTTGAGACGCAACGAGTTAAGGTCGATACCGACAGGGCAACGGTCGGCACAACGGCCACACATCAGGCAGTCGAGCGCAACGCTCTGCGTCAGTCCATTCTGGCGACGGTCACGCAGGAAATAGACACTCTGCACCGTCGTATGGTTCAAATCGGTGCGCAACTGACACGGGTCCAAACAGATTCCGCATCGCGAACACGACTGCACCTCAAAATTATCGTACGACTTTTGTCGTGGTTCAACCCTCAAACGATAGCGACGCAGGAGGATTAACGGCACCTCGGTAAAGATGTGCATATAGCGCGAGAAGGGCATAGCAACAAAGAATCCGCCAAGCACTATTGAGTAGAACCACCATAGCGGCTCATAGCAGAAATCCAACACCTCGGCCGCAACAAAACGATGAAGCAACGCTCCGATATTGCCGGTCAGGAAGCCTCCGCCGCCATAGATTGCCGCCGTAACCGATTCGGCCACAAGGCGGGCAGGGAAGACGAACCACAGCAGACTCAACGCCACGCGGTCGCCCGTCGTATGGCGCGTAGTCGAACGCATACCGAAACGACCTGCACTCACACGCTTTTGCCAAGCCAGAGCAACGCCCGATAAGACAAAGAGCAGCAACAAATCCATAACGTGGTCAATCCAATGGATATGTTCGCCAAGCGAGGTAGCAAAGTATCGGAAAAATACGTGACCCTGCAAAGGCACAGGTTGCAGACCAAGATAGAGTGTTGTCTCCAACCAACCGAAGGCAATCAACAAAAACCAGCCAAAGGCGAGGCTCATATGCATATAGCCCAGGCGAGGATTGGTGCGCCAAATACGAACGTGCAACAGCGACTCGCGAATAATCTCCCAAATCGCGCACAATGTCGCCACCGAGAACAACCCCTTTGCTATCAGCCTCTTATCGTCACGCGACAACTGCACAATCCAGCTCACATACCTCCAAGCGATGATGGCAAACATCACCACTGCGCCGACAATAAACGGCA
>JAGBWT010000015.1 GCA_017629615.1 Alistipes sp.
AGAGTGCGATGACAATATCGCCCTTCGAAATCATACCCAAGTCGCCGTGAAATGCCTCGCCTGGGTGCATATAGAAACTTGGGGTGCCGGTGCTTGCCAAAGTTGCGGCAATCTTCTTTGCAACCAAGCCCGATTTACCCATACCGGTCATAATAACCTTGTTGTTGCTCGACAGAATAGCCTCGACAGCACGCACAAACTCGTCGCCGAGGTCGTTCTTAATTCGCAGCAGTGCATCGGCTTCGGTTTGCAGAGCCTCGCGTGCGAGGGAGAGTATCTGATTTGACTTATCTTTATTCATAGGATTGATAATGTTTGATTAGCATCTTTTATTCGAGGAGCGAAGCGATAACGCCCTCCAAATCATCAACGTTGAGCATATTCGGGCCGTCGCTCAAAGCATTTTCAGGGTCGGGGTGTACCTCAAAGAAGTAGCCCGTTGCACCGAAAGCCTTGGCTGCGAGTGCCATAGCCGGTACAAATTCGCGATTGCCGTCTGACTTGCCACCCGCTGCTCCAGGTCGTTGTACCGAGTGGGTACAGTCCATTATCACGCGCGGCGCGATATTCAACATATCGGGTATATTGCGGAAATCGACCACAAAATTGTTGTAGCCAAACGAGTTGCCACGCTCCGTGAGCCAAACCTCCGAAGCACCTGCTTCGATAGCCTTCTGATATGGGTATTGCATATCAACGCCCGAGAGGAATTGAGCCTTTTTGATATTTACAGTCTTGCCCGTTGCCGCAGCTGCAAGGAGCAGGTCGGTTTGGCGACACAGGAAGGCCGGAATTTGCAATACATCGACCACCTCGCCGACAGGCGCAGCCTGATACGACTCGTGTATATCGGTCAGCAGGCGCAAACCCCACTTGCGACGTACATCGTCGAGCATCTGCAATCCACGCTCCATACCGACACCTCGGTACGATTTGATGGAGGTGCGATTGGCCTTATCAAACGAAGATTTGAATATGATGTCTACACCCAAGCGGCGATTGATTTCAACGAGTCGCGATGCAACTGCATCAAGAACTTCGGCCGATTCGATAGCGCAAGGTCCGGCAATAAAAACAGGTTTCATTCTATTCTATTTTAACATATTAATTATCTCGGTATTGATGGCTTTGACCTGGGCCTTATCCATCTTTATAACCTTACGGTCGTAGGTCACAAAACCGTTTACCTCGCCCTCGACATCGGTGGTTTGGGTATAGATTGCGGCCGACATACCCTGCGGTATAAACTCTTTGAGCATCGTAGCATACTTTACATACTCGGCCGTAACCTCCTCGGTATTGTTGAATTTGATATAGCCCCAGTTGCGCTTGCTACCCCAAAGATGCTCCTTGATAGGGTAGCCGATACCGCCATACTCGCCCAATACAACGACGAAATCGGAGCTATGGAACGGCATAGTTGGGGCAGGGTAGTTGTGAATATCGAGAATATCGCCACACAAGCGGAGGTTGCCGCCACTTGCCGCATTGATTAGACGTGTAGGGTCGTACGATGCTGTCCAATCGGCTACCGTCTCGGTGTCGAATTGACTCCAAGCCTCGTTGAAAGGCACCCATACACCAATCGAAGGGAATATGCGCAGTGCGTCGATAATCTCACTCCACTCCTTATAGTAGTTGTTCTTCTCGTTGCGCGAAACGGGCGAGTCGCTACCTC
>JAGBWT010000104.1 GCA_017629615.1 Alistipes sp.
AGCACCTCGCGCAACCAATTTATAAGTATCTCCGACAGCGAAACTTCATCGTGAGGTATAATCGAGTAGGCATCGATATAGGTTTGGAGTTGTTCGAGTGGTTGTTGGATATTCGATAGTGCCGAGCGAAGGTCGAGCGATGCCAACGACTTTACCTTCTTGACGACAAGTGGAACAATCAACATACATAGGCCCACTATCGCCACCCACATAAGTACCAACGTAACCATTGCAGAGGCCCATCTCGGCACACGGAACTTACCAACGTGAAGCGACGAGAGTGCATTGACAACCGGGCGACCGATAATAGCCAACACGGCCGATGCAAGGATATAGACTACAACCGAGCGGAAATACCACATCAAACCACAAATGAGGGCCGCAATAGCGACCCCCACAAACCAGCGGTATATCATACGCGATGTGGTATCCATTTCTGAATTTTTGAAGAGCGTGCGACTCGACTACTCCTCGTCGGTTGCTGTAAAGTCACCAATACGGGCAATCGGAGTCTGCGTACCAACTACGCGGTCGCCAATCTCGACAAGCAGCTTTGCATCTTTTGGCAACAATATATCAATACGCGAGCCAAACTTGATAAAACCACACTTATCGTTTTGGGTTACAGTCTCACCCACTTTGACATACGAAACGATACGACGAGCCACCACACCGGCAATCTGTCGGAACAGCACCTCAACACCCTTACGAGTCTCGACAACGGTGGTTGTACGCTCGTTTTCGGTCGATGATTTAGGGTGCCAAGCAACCAAGAAACGGCCCGGGTGATACTTGAAATACTTAACCAAGCCACCAACAGGGAACCAGTTGATATGGACGTTGGTCACCGACATAAATATCGAAACCTGCATACGCTCCTCGCCAAAATACTCCTCGTCCTTCACAATCTCGGTAACAACCACTCGGCCATCACACGGAGAGAAGACCAAATCGTCGTCGTGAATCTTTACACGACGTGGCTCGCGGAAGAACGAAACCACAAAAAACCAAAATGCAACAAGCAGTGCCGACAACACGATTAAGAGCCACATACGGTCTTGGTCAGCCTTTGTAAGCATATAGTAGAGCAACACCCAGATTGCTGTACAACAAAGGCCCGACACGGCAATAATTCGATAACCCTCTTTATTGATTTTCATAAGTAAATAGTTTTATTCGATTTATAAGGTTAGTAACAAATATGCAACGGCATAAGGAATGGAGAGAATAAGCGCATCGAAACGGTCGAGGAAACCTCCGTGACCCGGCATAATCGCACCCGAATCTTTGACCTGCGCCGAACGTTTGAACATCGACTCAACAAAGTCGCCCGCAACGCCTGTAATAGCAACCACAGCAGCCAAACCTCCCCACACGAGCAGGTCGCCACCCAACAAGTGACCACACAAAAGGCCTGCACCTATGGCTGCGATAACACCGCCGAAAAAGCCCTCCCACGACTTCTTTGGCGAGATACGCTCACACATACGATGACGGCCAATAGCTACACCCACCAAATAGGCAAACACATCGTTTACCCAAATGAGGGCTATATAACACAACACCGTAGTTGCCTCCCATTTGCCCGACAAAAGTTGCGGAATAAAGAGCAACAGCGTCATAGGCAAGGCAACATACAACAGGGCTGCGAAGGTTGTTGCAACATTGGCAATCGGCGTCTCGCTACGATGCCACAACTCGCTAACAAGCACGGTCGGGATTATCAGCAACAGAAAGAGCAATCCGCCCGTAACCAACGTGCCGATTTCGAGAGTCACGCCACTGCCCATACAGATAAATACGGCAAAGCCCAAGCCAAAGAGAGCAACCGACGATGCAAGGCCGATACCAATCATCGGTGCATAGCCGCGAGCGCGACAAAGTTTATAGAACTCAACTACGCAACCTATCATTATGATAAGCAACAACGCGCCGAAGCTCCATTTCGACCACAGCGTAGCTCCCACCACCACTGCGAGGAGCACCAAACCGCTCAATCCTCTTACGATTAGATTCTTCATATATCTTTAAGTTCGTGTTATTAGGTTAGTCTTTATGCTTGCGCTACCTCGACTTCGTCGGGTTGCACATCGGCAACAGCAGCCTCGGCCGCCTCACGCTCTATATCCTTCTTGCGCTTACCGAATATGCGCTCGACATCTTCGGTAAATACAACCTCTCTTTCGAGCAACAACTCGGCCAGACGCTCCAAGCCTTCGCGGTTCTCGTTGATAACGCGCTCGGCCATAGCATAGGCCTCGGCAATAAGTGTCTTAACTTCGTTGTCGATACTCTGGGCAGTCTCCTCCGAATATGGTTTGGTGAAGGCCATATCGCTCTGACCCGTCGAGTCGTAGTAGCTGATTGTGCCGACCTTGTCGCTCATACCATAATATACAACCATAGCGTAGGCCTGCTTGGTAACACGCTCCAAATCGTTGAGCGCACCCGTCGAGAGGTGGCCGAAGAAGATTTGCTCCGAGACACGACCCGCAAGCGTCGAGGCCATCTCGTGCATCATCTGGTCGCGCGTCGTCAAGTGACGCTCCTCGGGCAGGTACCACGCAGCACCCAAAGCCTTGCCGCGCGGAATGATTGTCACCTTAACAAGCGGATTGGCGTGCTCCAAAAGCCAGCTAACCGTTGCGTGACCAGCCTCGTGGTAGGCTATCGTACGACGCTCGTAAGGGGTAACAACCTTATTCTTACGCTCCAAACCGCCGATGATACGGTCTACGGCCGCAAGGAAATCCTCCTTCGAAACAAAACTCTTGTTATGACGTGCCGCAATCAGCGCAGCCTCGTTACAAACATTTGCAATATCGGCTCCCGAAAAACCAGGAGTCTGCTTTGCCAAGAACTCGCGGTCCAAATCAGGGTCGAGTTTCAAGCGACGCAGATGCACGTCGAAAATCTCCTTTCGCTCGTGCAACTCGGGCAGGCCAACCTCGATTTGGCGGTCGAAACGACCTGCTCGCATCAGGGCCTTATCCAATATATCGGCTCGGTTGGTAGCCGCCAAAATTATCACACCCGCATTGGTTTGGAAGCCGTCCATCTCGGTCAGCAACTGGTTGAGCGTATTCTCTCGCTCGTCGTTACCCGAGAAGCCTGCATTCTTGCCACGCGCACGACCTATGGCATCAATCTCGTCGATAAAGACGATGCACGGAGCCTTCTGCTTGGCTTGGTCAAAGAGGTCGCGCACACGCGATGCACCGACACCAACAAACATCTCGACAAAATCGGAACCCGAAATCGAGAGGAATGGCACATTCGCCTCGCCCGCAACAGCCTTGGCAAGCAGGGTCTTACCCGTACCCGGAGGGCCTACAAGCAGTGCGCCCTTCGGAATCTTGGCACCAAGTTCGCGATATATATTGGCATTTTTCAGAAAATCGACAATCTCCATAACCTCGACCTTTGCCTCCTCCAAGCCTGCAACATCTTTGAAGGTGATGCGACGCTGCGGGTCGGATTGGTCGAACTCCTGGGCACGCGCCTTGCCGACATTCATCAAGCCTCCTGCACCACCGCCTCCGCGCGAAAACATACCACGCATAAGGAATATGGTTAGGCCAACAAAGAAGAGCCACGGAAGCCACTGCATAACCACATCGACCCAATTCTCTTGGTGGTTGTCGTATGTCAGCAAAACTCGCTCGTTACGCGGAAGTGAGGACTGAATATCCTTGATAGCATTCTCGAACGTATCGACCGAGCCAATCTCAAAGACCAACTGATAGCCGTGCGACGGAAGATTACGCAACGATTCCGGCGCTGCACTATCCTCGTGCAGACGCTCCGCCACGCCCTCTTTGAGGTAGACCTGCACCTCGTCGCGATTGACAATATGGATTCGCTCCACATCGCCGGCCTCGACAAGAGCCTCGACCGTACGAGAATCGCTCTCGACAGGCTCGGCCACATCGTCACTCATCAGCGACGTAGCAACAATAACGGCAAACACCAGCACCCAAAACCACATAATGTTTGGACGCCAGATGCCACCTTTCTTGGTTTTATTACTCTGCATAATACTGTTTACTTTTACCTAATGCATAACGCCAAATTAACGATTCTATTATTCGGCCTCTGCAATTTTGACACAACACGCCTACTCTTCGCTCTCGTAGCGAACGGCAGGAGCGTCGGCCCACAACTCTTCGAGGCGATAGTAGTCGCGCAGGTCACTCTGGAAGATATGGACCACAACGTCGATATAGTCCATAGCTACCCACAAGCCCGTCTGCTTACCCTCGACGCGCCACGGATTTTCGTGAAGCTGTTCAAACACCTTCTCTTCGATGCTATCGGCAATAGCCGCAACCTGCGTTGTAGAGTCGGCGTTGCAGACCACAAAATTGCCACATATTGCGCCATCAAATCCGGTCAAATCGAGCGATACGATATTCTTACCCTTCTTATCTTGAATCGCCCCAACGATTGTATCTATCAATTTCTTCTCCATAATATTCTTATATTCGTACAAAGATACAAAATATAATCGAAAAACCTCGTCCGAGGTCCATATTTTTTACTTTTTACACCATTTAAGACACGATTAGATGCACTCCATTATCGTTTTCTGCAACGCATCGACAATCGAGCGCTTGACGTAGGTGCGACGTACGGCCAATGAAATCTTGCGCGACGAAGCGCCTTTGAGCAGCGTCTTTACCTGGCGCTTGCGCTTCTCGGGAACATAATCGACCGCCATCGCAGGTATGATGGTCATACTCGACGTGCAATCGACAATACGCATCAACGTATCGAGCGACCCCGACTCAAACGAGTAGCGCGACGGGTGTTGATGGCGCGCCAAACACAACTCCAAAACCTGGTCACGCATACAGTTTCCGACCGACAACAAAACCAAGTCCTTCATATCGATATCCGATATCTGAACATTACTCTTGTTGTAGAGCGGATTTTGAGGCGAAACATAGGCAAAGAAGCGGTCGTCGAACAGCTCGATTTCGGTTATCGACTCGCCGCAAGTTCCACCCGCAACAAGGGCCACATCGAGGCTGTCACGATTCAGAGCCTCAACGATTTGCGCCGTATGCATCTCGCGCACCTCCAACTCGACTTTCGGGTAACGCGCCACAAATTCGGGAATAAATTTATGGAGCATATAAGGGGCTATCGTAGGTATCACACCAAGACGGATTTTACCCGCAATCTCGCCCTTCATCTGCTGCACCATCTCCTTGATGGCGTTGTACTCCTTCAACGCCTCTCGCGCTTGGGCCAAAACCGCCTCTCCCGCGACGGTCGGAACAACGGGTTTCTTGGAGCGGTCGAGCAGTATCACGTCCAACTCCGATTCGAGTGACTTAATCTGCATACTCAACGACGGCTGCGTCACAAAACAATGCTCGGCAGCAATCGAGAAACTGCCATAGTTGGCTACCGCCAAAAGGTATTCGAGCTGAATAATAGTCATAGATTTTCGTTTATTATTTGCGACAAAGGTATAAATAATTTCTATAAAAGCAAAACACCCTCCGCAGATTTTGCGGAGGGCGCGAACTATAACGGGGGTTAGGGGAAGGGTAAGGGCGTTAGAGGCGTTAGAGGCGTTAGAGGCATTAGAGTTTATAGCCCACCCAATCTACCCAACAAAACCCAGAATACCCAGCCTCCTTATTGGTTATTTGATTAAATAACCCCCTTTGGAATTATTTTTCCAAAACCAGACGAAAACCTATAAAATTAAAAGCACTATTTGGCAGCGCACTTTCGCGATTTGTCAATCGCAAGTTATTCTCAAATGTAACATACGCACCACCTCGGGCAACTCTATCAGAGCCATCGTTAGGACCTGTTGGATTTGTCTGCATTGCGCTATCATAACCAGCATATCTATCCTGACACCACTCCATAACATTTCCGGTCATATCATAGAGACCCAACTCATTTGGTTGTTTTTGACCGACCTTATGTGTTTTTCGGCCGCCATTTTTATAATACCACGCAACCTCATCAACATTGTTGCTTCCGCTACATTTATAGCCATTGCTTTTACGACCTCCACGAGCAGCATACTCCCATTCAGCCTCGGTTGGCAAGCGATATGTTTTACCACTCTTTTGATTCAACTTTGCAATGAATTTCTGAACCTTATCCCAACTAACATTCTCAACAGGAAGATTATCATCACCCTTGAAATAGCTTGGCTTTTCGTTCATAATTGCTCTCCATTGCGCTTGTGTGATTTCGTACTTACTCATATAGAAATCCGAAACAACAACGTCGTGTATTGGAGCCTCATCTTGTGCTCCATCTGTCGCTCCCATTGCAAATTTACCGCCTTCGACATACACCATTTCAAACAATGCATTGATGGCGTCCATCTCTTTTTGAGTCTCGGCATTTTGGGCAGCAATCTTTTGGTTATCTGCCGCCTGCTGTCGAGCGGCCGCTGCCGACCTTCTGGCCTCATCTTTAGCCTTTGCCGACTGCAATTTAGCCTGCTTCGCCTCTCGCTTAGCAATCGTTTTGGAGAGCGAGCCGTGTACTACTTTGAACACTTTCAATCGTTTAGCCAACTTCTTTTCCGGCGTTTGAAGAGAATTATTCCAATTATCGAGAGCCTCAATTTTTTCTCCTATCACTTTCACCTCTTCCGAGCTCATTGCTGCGCGTAAATTATAGTATATCTCATTAACCATATCTCTCTTATAACGCCCAATTTGTCGTGGCGACATCTTCTTGATATCTCCCGAAACAAATATATCCAACAGAGTTCTATCAAGAATCGAATTTACAAATTCTGCAGCCTCCGCGTTATCCGAATCCCAATCTATTATATTGATAACCTTGTAATAGCCACCAGACTGAATAACTACACCATTACCACCTTGTTTATACGCTTTTCTAACCGCATTGTCGTAAAACCTTTTATGATACTGGTATTTACGGCTCAACAATAATGGAATCCTAAAAGGATTGTAAATATTATATGAGATAACCTCATATTTCCCAGGTATTTCGGCATCAGAGGTAAACAAGCGCACCTTACCTTTAATCTCCAACTTTTCTGGTGTATTCATACGAATATCGTAATTGGCGCGCATAACTCTGGCATCGTAAACCGTATGACAAGATGTAGCCACACACGCGACACACACTATCAGCAATAAATAAATCTTCTTCATTACTCTACTTTTAATTATTTACAAATGAATATCTATTCAGTCCGATAATTCGTTTGGGAGGGGTGGGAACTAAACAAAAAAAGTGCGGACTAAATTCGTCTATTGGAAATTGAGGTCTTCGACTACCTATGCACCCAAATATACGGAATAAAGCCCACACCAAGTATGATGTGAGCGTCAAACCTTATTCCACGGGTGCAATTTGAAAGTGTCGAAGTTTCAATTTCCCGAAATAAAACTAACGCTTTTTATGTCTATATGTTCCTATTGTCTGTTATTCTACCATAGGCATTATCGGTTTTAATATTCACAATCGCAAAATTAGAATTTTATTTCAAAAAATGCAAGAGTTATGTAGAGTTGTGGAGGCGTAGCGATGGCAATGAAAGCATAGTTTGCCCGAAAAACAAAGTTTTCTGCCGAGAATTGACAATAGTCAATTATTTTTTGTATTTTTGTCGATTATGCGCGTATGTACCCCTAACCTTTCAGCAGGCGGAACATTCGCAACATAAGAGCAAACCGATTTTGAAGAGATAAAACAAATAAAGAGATAGAACTATGGCAAAAATTATCCTCACAGGCGACCGTCCGACCGGACGACTCCATTTGGGCCACTTTGTCGGCTCGTTGCGCCGTCGCGTAGAGTTGCAGAACTCGGGCGAATTCGACAAAATCTTCATTATGATTGCCGATGCGCAAGCCTTGACCGACAATGCCGACAACCCCGAGAAGGTGCGTCAGAACATTATCGAGGTAGCATTGGACTACCTCTCGTGCGGTCTCGACCCCGAGAAATCGACAATTTTCATTCAGTCGCAGGTGGCCGAGTTGTGCGAGTTGGCTTTCTACTATATGAACCTTGTGACGGTGCAGCGTCTGCAACGCAATCCGACCGTGAAGACCGAGATTAAGATGCGCGGTTTTTCGGAGGAGGCGGCCGAAGGCGACACAACACAGCGTCAGGGCATACCTGTCGGTTTCTTCACCTACCCTATTTCGCAGGCCTCGGACATCACGGCCTTCCGTGCCACGACCGTACCTGCGGGTGCCGACCAAGAGCCAATGATTGAGCAAGCGCGCGAGATTGTCCACAAATTCAACACAACATACGGCGAGACACTTGTCGAGCCTTCGATACTTCTGCCGAACAACGCCGCCTGTATGCGACTTCCGGGTACCGACGGCAAGGCAAAGATGTCAAAATCGCTCGGCAACTGCATCTACCTATCGGATACACCAAAAGAGGTTAAGCAGAAGGTGATGTCGATGTACACCGACCCCGACCATCTTCGCATCGAAGACCCGGGTAAGGTCGAGGGCAACTGCGTATTTACCTATCTCGACGCATTCTGTCGCGACGAGCATTTCGAGAAGTATCTGCCCGACTACAAGAACCTCGACGAGATGAAGGAGCATTATCGCAGAGGTGGCTTGGGTGACGTAAAGTGCAAGAAGCTCTTGATTGCCGTATTGGAGGAGATGTTGGAGCCTATTCGCGCACGCCGCAAGGAGTGGGAGCAGAAGATTGAGGCCGTATATGCCATTCTCGAAGAGGGAACACGCGAGGCTCGTGCCACGGCTGCCGCAACGCTCCACGATGTACGCGAGGCTATGCGCATCAACTACTTCGAGGACAAGGCCCTGATTGCCGAGCAGGCCGAGAGATACCGCGCGACTAACGCAAATTAAAAATTAAGAATTAAGAATTAAAAATTATAATCTTCTTGATTTATGGAGGTTAATAGTAGCAACCTGATTGAAATTAAGAGTTTTGACTTCGCTGTTCGCATAGTTAATCTATACAAGCACATACTCAAAACTCATCACGAGCTAAACCTCTCAAAACAAATATTGCGTAGCGGAACAAGTATTGGAGCCAACATCTGCGAGGCTACTCGCGCCCAATCGCGTAAGGACTTCATTGCGAAGATGAATATCGCTCTAAAAGAGTCATACGAAACGGAGTATTGGTTGCGTTTACTACTCAAAACCGAATATATTTCAGAAACCGAATTTACAAGTATTCACACCGACAACCACGATATTTCCAATATAATTGCGAGAATATTGATTACGAGCAAGAATAATCAAAAAGACGATACGTCTGACAACCCCTAAACACAACAAAGAGAGAGATAAAATAGTTGTAAAAACCATTTTTCATTTTTAATTTTTAATTTTTAATTATCTTTTCAAAGATAAGATATGATTGAAAACTCGAACTACATAAACAAAGTAAACCGAGAGAAAATCTATCGCTGGTTTTTGCGCATAACGCAACGGTTTAGTGAGCGCCAAATGCTCGCTATCCTCGCTGTTGTGGTCGGTGCATTAGCCGGTATAGGCACCTACCTGTTCGAGGTTTTGTTACACCTCATCAAGGCGGCATTGGTTAATTGGTTTGATGTCGATACCTTCCATTTCCTATACTTCATCTACCCTGCCATCGGTATTATTTTGGCGACTCTCTTTGTCAAATATATCGTCAAGGACAACATTTCGGAGGGTGTCACACGAGTTCTCTATGCCATGTCGAGTCGCGGCTCACGCATTGCGGGCCACAACTGTTGGACCTCGATTGTCGGAGGTGCTACGACCATCGGTTTCGGTGGTTCGGTTGGTCCCGAGGCACCTATCGTATTGACGGGTGCAGCCATAGGCTCGAATGTCGGCAAGCTCGCACAGCTCAACTACCGCAACATCACGCTGTTGCTCTGCTGTGGTGCGGGTGCGGCGGTAGCCTCGATTTTCAAAGCACCAATCACGGGCGTAGTCTTCGTATTGGAGATTTTGATGCTCGACATAACCTCGGCCTCGGTCATTCCGTTGCTCATATCGTCGATTACGGCCACGACCATAGCAATCGTTTTGCGCGGTTTTGACCCGATAATATCGGTGACACTAACCCCTGCCGACGTATTCCAAATCAAGCATATTCCGCTATTTATACTACTCGGAGGCTTGTGCGGTCTGATGTCGTACTACTTCACACGCACCAACTCTTCGATTGGCCAAAGTATTGGTCGCATCAAGAGCCAATATACGCGCTGGGTTGTTGGCGGACTGATACTCGGTGTGCTGATATTCATCTTCCCTCCGCTCTATGGCGAGGGTTACGAGGCCTTTGTATCGCTTATGCACGGCAACAAAGAGAGTATCTTCGACCACTCACTCTTCTACGATTTCCGCAATATCGAGTGGGTCGTATTGCTATACGTCGTAGCGGTTATGCTCTTTAAGGTTATCGCAACGGCAACGACCAACGCTTCGGGAGGTGTCGGAGGAACATTTGCCCCTTCACTCTTTGTCGGAGCATTTACGGGCGCAGCCCTGGCACTACTCTACAACCTCTGCATCGGCTACTTCAACGAGTGGTTTGGTTGGGAGGCACAAGCCGTATCGATAACAACCTTTACGCTGGTCGGTATGTCAGGTGTGATGGCAGGAGTAATGAAAGCTCCTCTCACGTCGATATTCCTTATCGCCGAGCTGTCGAATGGCTATGGGTTGTTTATTCCGCTGATGATTGTAGCCTGTATTGCATTTGCCGTCGGCCACTACCTCGACCCGGACTCGATATACACCAAGCGTCTGCGCGCACGAGGCGAGTTGCTCACCCACGACAAGGACCAATCGGTACTCGTATTCCTCAAACTTGCCGACTTGATGGAGACCGACTTTATACGAATCCGCGAACACCACACGTTGGGCGACATCGTGAATATCATCGCCTCGGCACGACGCAACATCTTCCCCGTTATTGACGACTTTGGTCGCTTGGTCGGCATCGTTCAACTCGATGACCTGCGCGAAGATATGTTCAAGCGCGAAAAGTGGGGTCTGCCCGTCTCGTCGTATATGATTCAACCACCCGACAAAATCCTCGAAAAGGAGCAAATCCAAGAGGTTCTGCCCCGTTTCGAGAACAACAATACCTGGATGCTGCCTGTCGTAGACAAGGAGAATCGCTATCTCGGCTTCATATCGAAGTCGCGTATCCTCAACTCCTACCGCGAGCAGTTGGTTAAAATTTCGCAATAACAGCTATGGCACGATATAATTGTGTTCTATTCGATTTCGACGGCACGACAGCCGACACTATCGGGAGCGTACTGCACACCTTCCACCACGTCTTTACCAATGGAGGCTTCGAAATCGACGACGAGTTTATCTCGACAAATATGGGCTTCTCGTTGCGCGAGGCCTTCACCTATATCATTGGCGACGACAAGGAGAGGGTGGCCGAGTGCATACGACAATACGAAGCCTTCTACACAAGCGAAGCGTGGCGATTGATTCGACTCTTTCCGCACGTCCTCGAAACTCTGGCCCGACTCAAAGAGG
The DNA here is from genome assembly GCA_017629615.1 of Alistipes sp. The sequence continues at coordinate 11,511 of JAGBWT010000104.1, forward strand.
CTGGTGTTACGCTCTGCATCGCAACCAACAACCTGCATCGCATCGTCGACCGCATCTCGGAGCATCTCGGTATGGCGACCTATATGCAGACAATCGTATGCCTCGACGATGTAGTCAATGGCAAACCTGCTCCCGACATCGCTTTGGAGGCTCTACGCCGAACGGGCTACACTGCGGCCGAGACTTTGGTTGTGGGCGACTCGACGTTCGACGTGGGAATGGGCCAAGCAGCGGGCATCGACACCTGTGCCGTAACCTATGGCAGCCACGACCGCGCGACATTGAGCGAAGCGGGCGCTACCTATATTATAGACTCATTCGACAAACTTGTCGATATTGTTTTGAACGATTAAATTATGCCACAAATCACGATATACACCGACGGCTCTTCGCTCGGCAACCCTGGTGCGGGAGGCTATGGTGTTGTACTTATCAGCGGTCCTCACCGCAAGGAGCTATCGGCAGGCTTTCGCCTTACGACCAACAACCGTATGGAGTTGATGGCGGTATGCGTCGCGCTCGAAACGCTCAAATTCGAAGGCTCGGACGTTACGCTCTACTCCGACTCTAAATATGTGGTCGATGCCGTCGAGAAACGATGGGTGTTCGGCTGGGAGCGCAAGGGTTTTTCGGGCAAGAAGAACCCCGACCTTTGGGCGCGTTTTCTGCGCGTATATCGCCGACACAACGTTCGATTTGTATGGGTTAAAGGGCACGCCGAGACGGTCGAGAACAACCGTTGCGATGCGCTTGCCGTAGCCGCAGCCAATGGCCCTGCACTCAAAGAGGACGTTGGGTATCAACCCGAATAGGCGACACACCTATATATAATATCGGCCACCCACTTTGGGCAAGTGCCAAAGAAAAATAGCAGGGTGCATACGTCAAAGTATGCACCCTGCTATTTATTATCAGTGGAGCAATCGCTCTATTTCAAAGCTGCGAGTTGCGCCTGAATAGCGGCAATCTTTGCCTCGGCATCGGACTGCTTCGCACGCTCGTTGGCTACCACCTGCGCAGGGGCCGACGAGACAAAGCGCTCGTTCGACAACTTCTTCATAACCGACGCAAGGAAGCCCTCGTAGTAGGCCAAATCCTTCTCCAACTTGGCAATCTCCTCCTCAACATTGAGATTATCGCCAAGCGGAATAGAGTATTGCGTCGTCTTAACGATAAAGGCGGCGTCCATAGGATTCTTCTCCCCGACGAATGTCACAGCCGAGAGGTTGGCCATCTTTGCGATGACTGCCTCGTACTCCGACGGATAGTTCTCGTCGCGAACGACCTTCAACTCCAAAGCCTCCTTTTGTGGCAAATTCTTCTGCTTACGAACATTACGCACAGCCGAAACAACCTCCTGCGCCAACGCAAAGCGAGCCAACGCAGCCTCATCGACAGCGCCCGCCTTCGGCATCAGAGCAACGCAGATAGATTCGCCCTCCTTACGCTCGGCCAAATCCTGCCAAATCTCCTCGGTCACGAATGGCATAAATGGGTGGAGGAGCAACATCAGCTGCTCGAACATCTGCTTGGTTGCAGCCATCGTCGCAGCGTCGCAAGGCGAGCCGTATGCCGGCTTAATCATCTCCAAGTACCAGCCGCTGAAATCGTCCCAGAAGAGTTTGTAGGCAACCATCAGGGCCTCCGAGATGCGGTAGTTGGTGAAGTTATCCTCGATTTCGGCCAATGCAGCGTTGAAGCGGTTGGTAAACC
>JAGBWT010000105.1 GCA_017629615.1 Alistipes sp.
CGATTCTTGCCCGACAAGGCGATAGATTTGGTCGATGAGGCGGCATCGCGCTTGCGACTCGAGATGAACTCCGTACCCGAGGAGTTGGATTCACTTGACCGTCGTATTCGTCAGCTCGAAATCGAACGCGAGGCAATCCGCCGCGAGGGCGATAAGGAGCGCATCGCAACCCTCGACAGCGACATCAAGGAACTGAAATCGAAATCCTCTGCTATGCGTGCGCAATGGGAGGGCGAGCGCGACCTTATTCGCAAGATTCAGAGCGAGAAGGAGCGCATAGAGAAACTCAAAATCGAGGCTCAACAAGCCGAGCGAAATGGCGACTACGGACGCGTTGCAGAGATTCGCTATGGCTCTATCGTTGAGGCAGAAAGACGCATCGTAGCACTCAATGAGGAGTTGAAAACCAAGACCGTGAGCGGCTCGATGATTAAGGAGGAGGTCGATGCCGAGGATATTGCCGAGGTGGTATCGCGCTGGACGGGCATTCCAGTAGCGCGAATGCTCGCTTCCGAGCGCGAGAAGTTGCTCAATATGGAGGTCGCACTCCACGCTCGCGTTGTGGGTCAGGAGCAGGCGATAAGTGTGGTGTCGGATGCAGTACGTCGCGCCCGAGCAGGACTCTCGGATGCTCGCAAGCCTATCGGCTCGTTCATCTTCCTTGGCTCTACGGGCGTAGGAAAGACCGAGTTGGCACGCGCCTTGGCGGAGTTCTTGTTCAACGACGAGAATATGATGACGCGCATTGATATGAGCGAGTACCAGGAGCGACACGCCGTATCGCGCTTGGTAGGTGCGCCTCCGGGATATGTTGGTTACGATGAGGGCGGACAACTCACCGAGGCTGTACGACGCAAACCATATTCGGTGGTGTTGCTTGACGAAATTGAGAAAGCGCATCCCGATGTATTCAACATCTTGTTGCAGGTGCTGGACGATGGTCGCTTGACCGACAATAAGGGGCGTACGGTCGATTTCCGAAATACGATTATCATTATGACCTCAAATATGGGCGCACACACCATTCAGGAGCGTTTTTCTCGCGCATTGAGCGAGGCGGGCGAGGTGCCAACCGAGGTCGTAGAGCAGACTTGCAACGAGGTTGTCGAGCAGTTGAAGATGCATCTAAAACCCGAGTTCTTGAATCGTATCGATGAGATTGTGATGTTCGAGCCGCTGGGCGAAAAGGAGATTTCGAAAATCGTGGATATCCAACTCGCGATTGTTCATAAGATGCTCAAGCAGAGCGGTATAGAGTTGCGCGTAACCGACAAGGCGCGAGCGTGGATTGCCCACGTTGGCTACGACGTGGCATACGGCGCACGACCCGTGAAGCGCGTGATTCAGCGCGAGGTCATCAACGAGTTGTCGAAGCGCATCCTCTCAGGTACGGTCGATAAGTCGCAACCGATAGTTATCGACTGCGTAGGTGAGGAACTTTCGTTTAAAAATTAAAATAATAAAAGGGGCGCAGTGCCCCTTTTATTATTTAACTGCTATAGCGTCAATTTCGACCTTTGCACCCATTGGCAAAGCAGCCACCTCGTAGCACATACGAGCTGGCTTCTCGCCCTCGAAGTACTCAGCATAAACTGCATTCATCGCAGCGAAATCCTTGATGTCATCGAGCAATACTGTGGTCTTAACGATGTCCGAATAGTCCATTCCAGCCTCCTTCAAGATTGCTCCGAGGTTGTCGAGCGACTGGCGAGTCTGCTCCTCGATAGTTGCTGGCATAGTGCCAGTTGCAGGGTTGATTGGGAGCTGTCCCGAAACATAGAGTGTAGCCTCAGCCTCCACAGCCTTGCGAGCCTGTGAGTAAGGACCTACCGCCTTTGGCGCGTTCTGCGCCGCAATAGTGATAATC
>JAGBWT010000106.1 GCA_017629615.1 Alistipes sp.
GTATCTGCTCAAACCGATGAATTGTCCTCACCACTGCGAAATCTATCGTAGCAAGCCTCGTTCGTATAAGGACCTTCCTGTTCGCTTGGCCGAGTTCGGTACGGTATATCGCTACGAGCAGTCGGGCGAGTTGCACGGCCTTACCCGTGTGCGCTCGTTTACGCAGGACGATGCTCACCTCTTCGTGCGCCCCGACCAACTGTTGGAGGAGTTTGAGAAGGTTATCGACATCGTACTCTACATCTTCAAGACCTTGAAGTTCGATAAATATACGGCTCAAATCTCGTTGCGTGACCCTGAAAATACCTCGAAGTATATCGGCTCGGACGAGAATTGGGAGAAGGCCGAGAATGCTATCATTCAGGCTTGCCAGGAGAAGGGTCTGAACACGGTTGTTGAGACCGGTGAGGCCGCTTTCTATGGTCCGAAACTCGACTTTATGGTCAAAGATGCACTCGGTCGTAGCTGGCAGCTCGGTACTATTCAGGTCGATTACAACCTTCCGGAGCGTTTCGACTTGACCTACACGGGTGCCGACGATAAACTTCACCGTCCGATTATGATTCACCGTGCGCCATTTGGCTCGATGGAGCGATTTGTGGCAGTATTGTTGGAGCATACGGCAGGTAAGTTCCCGTTGTGGCTCTCGCCTGACCAGTGCGTTGTTCTTCCGATTTCGGAGAAGTTCAACGACTATGCCGAGGAGGTTGTGGCATATCTCAATGAGAGAGATGTCCGCGCCCATATCGACGACCGTAACGAGAAGATTGGCCGCAAGATTCGCGACAACGAGCTCAAACGTATCCCTTACCTGCTTATTGTTGGTGAGAAGGAGGCTGCCGAGCATACGGTATCGGTTCGCGCACAAGGCGAAGGTGACAAGGGCTCGATGACGCTCGACGCATACTGCGACTATATGAAGTCGTTGGTCGATGCCGAAATTGCGGCCAACAAGATGTAACCATACAAACCAAACATAACAGTATTTTTTAATTTAACTAAATGGCAGGATTCAAACCGTTCGCACCACGTCCGATGAGTGCGCAAGCCAACAATCAAAATCGCGGTCGTCGTCCCGTAAAGGAGAACCCTAACCGCATTAACAACGAAATTACCGCCCCAACGGTCCGCATCGTAGGCGATAATGTCGAGCCTAACCTCGTGTTGCCAATCTCGAAGGCTATCGCTTTGGCCGACGAAATGGAACTCGACTTGGTTGAAATTTCCCCTAATGCCGAACCTCCTGTGTGTCGCATTGTCGATTATCAGAAGTTCCTCTATCAGCAGAAGAAGAAGCAGAAGGAGATTAAGTCGAAGCAGACCAAGGTGGTTGTCAAGGAGATTCGTTTCGGTCCGCAGACCGACGACCACGACTTCAACTTCAAGTTGCGTCACGCCGAGAACTTTATCAAGGAGGGTGCAAAGGTCAAGGCCTATGTATTCTTCCGCGGTCGAAGCATCGTCTTTAAGGAGCAGGGCGAGATTCTCCTTCTCCGTTTTGCGCAGGCTCTCGAAGAGATTGCCAAAGTTGAGGTTATGCCGCAGTTGGAGGGTAAGAAGATGAATATGATTCTTGCCCCAAAACCAAAGAAGAACTAAATTTAATTGACGATTTAGTCGTTATACTGCGATAAGCGAGTTCCTCACATACGTCAAGTATGCTGCGGACTCGCTTTCTTGTATGCCTATAAATCGTCTAATTAAATTTGTTCTTTTGCCTGCAACTTGGAATGGTGATACCACTCCTTACGACTTCCGGCAAGACGTTGTAGGTGCGTTTAAGGCGCTTATGCAGTAGCCGAGTTACAACCATCGCTCTAAAACGGTTTTTAGGCGGTGGTAATTTGAACGGCTCACATATTTTTATTATCTTTGCTTTGGCTATGGCACTTCGAGAGAAAATATTTGCTATCGCAAGCGATGCGCAATTCGAGCGTGTGGCATTGGAGGTATTTCGCTTTCAGGCCGAGCATTGTGCGCCCTATGCCGAATATTTGCACTTGTTGGGTGTAGAGCCGTCGCAGGTGCAGCGTGTCGAGGATATTCCGTGCCTGCCAATCGAACTATTCAAGAGCCACGATATATATTGTGGCGCAGAGGCTCCGCAACAAATCTTTACGTCGAGTGCAACAACGGGTATGACGCCGTCGCGTCACGCGGTGGCCGACTTGTCGCTCTACGAGCGCGACTTCTTGGAGTCGTTCCGCTTGTTCTATGGCGAGCCGTCGCAGTGGAGCATCTATGGACTGTTGCCGTCGTATCTGCAACGAAGTGGCTCGTCGCTGGTCTATATGGTCGATGTGCTTATTCGTGAGAGTGGTCGGGGTGGCTTCTATCTCGACAACTACGAACAGATGCTCCGCGATATGGCTGCCGACCCGCGACCAAAGATTTTGCTTGGTGTGACATATGCGCTGCTCGATTTGGCCGAGCAGTTTGCTCCGAAGTTGCACGAGACGATAGTGATGGAGACGGGCGGTATGAAGGGGCGTCGCAAGGAGTTACCAAAGGCCGAGTTGCATCGAGTCTTGTGCGATGCCTTCGGTGTCGAGGCTATCCATTCGGAGTATGGTATGGCCGAGATGATGTCGCAGGCCTACTCGAAGGGTGGAGGACGGTTTGTTGCTCCGCCGTGGGTGCGCGTGTTGGTGCGCGATGTGAACGACCCGTTTGAGCGTCTTGCGCCTACGCGACGAGGTGCAATCGATATTATCGACCTCGGCAATCTCTACTCTTGCGCCTTTCTTGCGACGCAAGATGCGGGAGTGGTCTATGCCGATGGCTCGTTCCGTATCGAGGGGCGTATAGGTATGGCCGATGTTCGCGGCTGTAATTTGTTGGTGCAATAAATATAGAGATATGAAGTATAGGAGAGAGGATTTGCAGCGTCTGCACGAGGAGTTGTATGGCATACTTGCCGAGATTGTGCGCGTGTGCGATAAGTGCGGGATTCCCTACTTTATTCAGGGTGGCTCGGCTATCGGAGCGTTCTACAATCAGGCGATAGTGCCGTGGGACGACGATATCGATGTCGGTATGACGCGCGATAACTACGAGCGTTTTCTGCGCGAAGCCCCTGCCGAATTGGGTAGCGACTACTTCTTGGAGTGGTTTGGTACAGAGCCGACCACGCCATTCTATTTTGCCAAAGTCAAGAAAAATAATACTTTGTTTGTTGAGGAGATGTTTCGCGATATGCCGATTCATCACGGCATCTTTGTCGATATTTTCCCCTACGACCGCATACCCGACTCGCCAACGATGGAGCGATGGCATCGCGCTCGTGCGAAGTTCTGGATTAACTGCTTTATGGGCAAGCAAATCTGGTTGTGGGGTCATTGCGGCCAATGCGAAATCGACGCTCCGCTACCAAAGTCGTGGCTCGGTTGCCTGGCCATTCGGGTTGTATGCTCGCTGATGTCGCGCGAGGCGATATATCGTCGTATGAATCGCGTGCTGGGTTGCTACAATGGGCAAGATACAGAGCGTGTCAATATTGTCCGTATGCCGAAGGACCAAATTCGTCGCGAGTGTGTCGAAAACCCTGTTCTGATGCCGTTTGGTCCGCTCAAAGTGTGGGTGCCGCGTGATGTGGAGAGCTATCTGCGCCACCACTATCCCAACCTGCGCCCCGTGTTGCCCGAGGAGGAGCAAATTAACCACGCACCATATCGTCTGTCGTTTGATGCTGCGGCCGACCAAGAGTAATACGATATGAAGAGGCTCTCGATTATAATCCCGACCTATAATATGGAGGCCCTGCTGGGCCGCTGTCTCGACTCGATTGTCGCTTCGCCTGCAATCGACCAAATCGAGGTTGTGGTTGTTAATGATGGTAGTCGTGACGGCTCGCTTGCCATAGCGCAGGGGTATGAGGCCCGTTTTCCGCAATCGGTGTGCGTGGTCGATAAACCCAATGGCAACTATGGCTCAACTATCAATGCCGCCTTGCCGTTGTTGCAGGGTGAGTGGGTCAAGATTCTCGACGCCGACGACCGCTTCGATGTGACTCTTGTGGAGCAGTTTGTCGAGGCGTTGGGTCGTGCCGAGGGTGCCGATATGATGCTTACGCCCTACATCGAGGAGCGACACGAGGGTTTGCGTCGAGTCGATTGCGATATATATTCGCGCAACCGATACGAGTATGGTCGCATTTATGATGCCGAACATCTGTTTGCCGATGGGGTTGTTCGTCTGATAGCGATGCACTCGGTCGCCTATCGTACCGCCTTACTACGCGAAATGGGCTACCGCCAAAGCGAGGGTATATCCTATACCGACCAGGAGTGGGTGTTCTATCCGCTGTTTGGGGTTGAGCGTATCGTCTTTGCCGATATACCTTTATATATATATAATCTCACGCGCGAGGGGCAGACTATGGACCCTCGTGTAATGCTTCGCAGCCTTACGGGGTTGGTAGCCGTTACGGAGGCTATGTCGGCGCGCTATGCAAGTGCGCACGCCGAGTCGATGTCGCCGGCCCGAAGAGCCTTTTTGCAGGAGGCCCTGCGTTGTCGTCATCGTGTGGTCTATCGCCTATGGTTGCTTGCTATGCCCGACGAGGAGTTCTCGTCGGCCGAGTTCGAGGCTTCCGACCAACGTATGGTGGAACTCGCCAAATTATGTGGCTTGGGTCGAGTTGCTGTTCCGGTCAATAATGTGCTTGGATTTGACCTGCTTGACCGTTGGCGCAGATGTGGTCGTCGCTACCCGTCGTGGGTGCGCTCGCTATTGCGTTGGGCCGACAATGCGATGATTCGCCTTCACGCCCTTGTCTTTGGGCGCAAAGGGTAGAATCATCTGCTCTTCTATAACTTTTCGGCTTCGGCCAACCACTCGCTGACCGTCGCATCGGAAGGCATACGCCAATCACCTCGTGGCGAGAGCGATACCGAACCGACCTTCGGACCATCGGGTACTGCCGAGCGTTTGTATTGCTGGGCGAAGAAGCGACGAAGGAAGGTGCAAAGCCAATGCTTGATGGTTGCCACGTCATAGCGCTCGCCAAATGCAGTCTGTGCAAGGAATGCTATCTTGCGAGGCGAAAATCCGTTGCGTATAAAGTGGTAGATAAAGAAGTCGTGCAGTTCGTATGGACCAACCAACTCCTCGGTGCATTGTGCAATCTCGCCACGCTCGTTGGCCGGCAGTAACTCTGGGCTGACAGGTGTCGAGACTATATCGCGGAGTGTCGAACGAACAAGCTCGCTCTGGTCGTGCGATGCCGACCACTCGACAAGCAGACGCACCAGGGTCTTTGGAATCGAGCAGTTCACGTTATACATCGACATATGGTCGCCGTTGTAGGTAGCCCAACCGAGAGCCGCCTCGCTCAAATCGCCCGTGCCGATAACCAAACCTCCCTCCTTGTTGGCCAAGTCCATAAGTATTTGAGTGCGCTCGCGTGCCTGCGAATTCTCGTAGGTTGCACTGCGGTCGCTTGGGTCGAGTTCGATGTCGCGGAAGTGCTGTTCGCACGCGGCACGAATCGAGATTTCGCGCATCGAGACACCGAGTTGCTCCATAAGTGTCAGGGCGTTCTGATAGGTGCGGTCGGTTGTGCCAAATCCGGGCATCGTGACGGCAATAACGCCTTTGCGGTCGAGACCAAGCATATCGAATGTTGCCACCGTGACAAGCAGCGCAAGTGTCGAGTCGAGGCCTCCCGAGATGCCGATAACTACGCGCGAGGAGTGCGTATGCGAAAGGCGCTGGGCTAAACCTGCGCACTGAATTGCAAAGGCCTCGGCACAACCCTCCTCCAAGTCGGCAGGGGTAAATGGTGCTGCGTTGATTTCGCGCTCCAACTTGCTTTCGGCCTGCGCAAGGTCGATGTCGATGGTGTCAAACTCGTTGTCGAGATTGATAAACGAAGTGTGGCGACGACGCTCGTTGAGGATATGCTCAACGTCGATGTCGGCTACGGTTAGGTGTGCTTCGCGTACAAAACGCTCGCGTGCGGCGATGATTTTGCCAACCTCGGCCACGATGCCGTTGCCCGTAAATACGAGGTCGGTCGATGATTCGCCCACACCTGCCGAGCAGTAGATATAGCCGCACAATGCGCGAGCCGACTGCTGCTTGATGAGCGAACGTAGGTAGGAGTGCTTGCCAAGCTCCTCGGGCGTTGCCGAGAGGTTGAAAATGAGCGTTGCTCCTGCCAATGCCATACTCGACGATGGCGGCGCAGGCACCCACAAGTCCTCGCAAATCTCCACGCCAAACTCCACACCGTGAACGTTGAACAGAAGGTCGGCACCGAAGCGTACGCGCTGATTGCAGAGCGTGATTTCGGTGTTGTAGATGTCGCGACCCTCCGAGAACCAACGGCTCTCGTAGAACTCCGAGTAGTTCGGGATATAGCTCTTTGGGACAACACCGCAGATGCGACCATTGGCAATCACGACGGCGCAGTTGTAGAGGTTATTCTTGTAGTGTATCGGCATTCCGACAATCGACACTATTGCTCGTGGCGTTGCGAGCAATCTCTTCAAAGCTTCGTTTGCTGCCTCCAAAAGGCGCGATTGCGAAAATAGGTCGCCGCAGGTATAACCCGTCAGCGATAGTTCGGGAAATACGACGATGCTCACGCCACGCTCCACAGCCTCGGCCGTGAGATGGTCTATCGCCTCGGCATTGGCCTGACAATCGGCAATTTTTACCAGCGGTGTCGCCGCTGCAACCTTTACAAAACCGTATCTGTTGTTCATATCCGTATGTTTTAATGGCACTCAATGGCATTCGGGCTTGCGCCCTTAATGGCAAGCGCAATCAGAGATTGCTGAATGGCATTGAATGGCAAAAATATTACTTTTTTCTCTTTTCTTCAATACGCGCTTTTGTCAAGGACTCCCTAAAACCGCCCTCATTGACAAAGCGTGAAATCTGTTTCTCTATATGTTTACGCAACAAAACATCTTCTTGATATAACAATACAATCGCCATATTTGCAATTACTTCGTCGTTTCTCGTTTCAGCTAACTCTACAAAGAATTTAGAGTCTTTGTATGTGAGTCCGAGGTTTCGCATAGTCTCAACCTCTTTCGAGTCGGTCTCCCATATTCGCAAATTGCGAGTTCGCAGATAGTCGATGTAGTCCTCCAATAACTCTTGAAAACTCGACCTTGCAACGCCCAACAATTTTAAGTGTGTCTCGGCAGAGGTAAGTGATATGGCTTTTCCTTCAACAATATTCTGCTTGCCTGAACGAGCCGCTTGTATCATCTGGTCTTTGGTGCGGTCGCCAATGGCAATAAACCTCTCGCAAAAGTGGTATGTTAAGTCGTATATAACCACTGCTTTACGATAGGCTATAAGATTGCGATAGATATTGTTGCTTTGTCTTGTTATGTCCATCGTAAATCTGCCATTAAATGCCATTTAGTGAGCGTAAGCGAACGAATGCCATTCGTTGCCATTCTATGCCATTAAATCTCAACTGATTGCAAAAATAAAAAAAAATGCCGACAATACCGCAACAATGGGAAATAAAATTATCGAGGAATAATCAATTCAAATGAAAACCACGTGCTTTTTTGTAAGTTATAAATATATTGTTATTTTTGTGTGAAATACTAATACTAAATACTCTAAAATCCAATCTAATGAATAAAGACTACGTTACATATATAAGAAAAAGGAAGGAGGAATATCGACGTGAAAAAGAGATACAACAACAGAAACAATACGAGAGCCAAAAAGAGCTTGATAAGCAAAAGGAATTTATATACTTCTCTATAGTAGAGAAAAATAGAAAGGATAAGGTCGAGTGGTATTACGAACCTATAGGAGATAAAGAATTCTCTGAATATAGGGGATGTTGTCTTGAAATTTTGGACGATAATAATATCTATATTGATAAATATATGTCTATTAATTGTAGACTGCATTTTTTGTGTCATACAATGATTCCATTGTATAATTATCGCATCTTGCCCCCTAAAGCAGGTCTTATTACCTTTCCTGAAAAGATTGTCAAACCAGGTGCATTGATAATGAGATTAGAGGATAATGAGTTAGCAAGAATCAAGTATGAAGAAACTCTTAAAAGAAGAGATGCTGAATATCA
>JAGBWT010000107.1 GCA_017629615.1 Alistipes sp.
ACAGCAAGTACAGCCCTTCGTCGTCAATTAAGGCGAGCGTTGCAAAGCCACTTCTAAAATCAATTTTGGTCACCTGGGGGTGGCCTTTTTTAGGGTCGTTAGGGGTAGATTGGGTAGATTGAGTAGTCTGGGTAGCCTGAAATACAGTAAAACCCATTCTACCCATTCTACCCAGCAAACCCCAGTCTCCCCACTCTACTCGGAAAAGTTTTTCCCTTTGCCATTCAACGCCACCTCCCCAAGATTGTGACTTGTAAATGGCTATATATTTTGTGGGTTCTTACTTTTTTATTACCTTTGTGGCGAAATTGAATGTGGAGGGATTTGGACTGATTGCAACCACAATAAAAAACGCTAAAACAGCATTCTTTATCCGTACGCGCAATCCCACGCCCTCGCCAGAGGTTGAATTAGTAATTAAAACAATACAATATGGGATTCTTATTTACATCAGAGTCGGTTTCGGAGGGTCACCCAGATAAGGTTTCGGACCAGATTTCCGACGCTATTCTCGACGAATTTTTGCGTCGCGACCCCGAGTCGAAGGTTGCTTGTGAGACGCTTTGTACCACAGGTCTTGTTGTCGTAGCGGGCGAGGTTCGCTCCGACGCCTATGTCGATATTCAGGCTGCCGCTCGCCGAGTAATCGACCGCATCGGCTACAACCGTAGCGAGTTGCAGTTCGATGCCGCTTCGTGCGGTATTCTGTCGGCAATCCACGAGCAGTCGTCGGATATCAATCAGGGCGTAGTTCGTGCCACCGAGGAGGAGCAGGGTGCCGGTGACCAGGGTATTATGTTCGGCTACGCAACGCGCGAGAGCCGCGAGTTGATGCCTGCAACGCTTATTCTCTCGCACGTTATTCTCAAAGAGTTGGCCGATATTCGTCGCGAAGGCGAGACGATGACCTATCTTCGTCCCGATGCCAAGAGTCAGGTAACAATCGAGTACGACGACAATCGTCACCCACAGCGTGTTCATACAATCGTAGTCTCGACACAGCACGACGAGGAGGTCGATGTTGCACAGATTAAGGAGGACGTTCGCACAATCCTTATTCCTCGCGTAAAGGCTCGCTTGGAGCGTGCCAACGATTCGCTTGCCGAACTTATTGGCAACGACTATATCCTCCACGTCAATCCGACGGGTAAGTTCGTTATCGGTGGCCCACACGGCGATACGGGTCTTACGGGTCGTAAAATTATCGTCGATACCTATGGTGGTCGTGGTGCGCACGGTGGCGGTGCTTTCTCGGGTAAGGACTCGTCGAAGGTGGACCGCTCGGCTGCCTATGCAGCACGCCACATCGCCAAGAATATGGTTGCCGCAGGTGTTGCCGACGAGGTTTTGGTGCAGTTGAGCTACGCTATCGGTATCGCCGAGCCTCTCTCGGTATATGTCGATACCTATGGCACCAATCACCTCTCTATCAGCGAGGGCGAGATTGCCGAGCGTATCGCAAAACTCTTCGACTTGCGACCTCACGCTATCGTTAAGCGTTTCGGCCTGAAAAACCCAATCTTCGAGGCAACAGCTTCGTATGGTCACTTCGGTAATCGTCCATACACCAAGCCTGTAACCTTTATCGAAGAGGGTAAAGAGGTTGTTCGCGAGGTTGAGTTCTTCGGTTGGGAGAAGTTGGACGCGGTGGATATTATTCGCCGTGAGTTCGCAATATAGGTGTTTTGATGTGATAGCGGGTCATATACTGCCGCTAACCAAAAAACCGTCAATGGGACGTACCACAAGTACTACCCATCGACGGTTTTTTAGTTGAGCGTTGTCTCTAACCCGCTCTGACATCAAAACGGTGGCGCGGGTCATATCCTGCCACAAATCAAATCGTCAATGGGACGTACCATAAGTACTACCCATCGACGGTTTTTTAGTTGAGCGTTGTCTCTAACCCGCTCTGACATCAAAGATGTGACCACCCGACGTCTTCTACAAATAGGTGTTGATTTCTCCTACCCCAGAGCGACATCGAGTATCATCATCAACGCAAAGCCAATGGCAAAGGCGATGGTAGGGAGGTTGGAGTGGCGACCGCTATGCGATTCGGGGATAAGTTCCTCGACCACAACGTATATCATCGCGCCTGCGGCAAAGGCGAGCATATATGGGAATATGCCGGTCAGATACTCGATAAAGAGTATAGTGATAATGGCGGCGATTGGCTCGACGATGCCCGATAGTGTGCCATACGAAAAGGCGCGCAGTCGCGAATTACCCGACGTGCGGAGTGGTAACGAGATGATAGCGCCCTCGGGGATATTCTGTATGCCAAGGCCTATGGCAAGAGCCAAAGCGCCTGCGAGAGTCATACTCGTTTCGCCTGTCAATGAGCCGGCGGCAACAACTCCGACAGCCATACCCTCGGGGATATTGTGGAGCGTGACGGCCAAAATCAACATCGACGAGCGGCCCAATTTCGACCGAGGACCTTCGGGCTTATCGCTATCGAGGTGGAGGTGGGGTGTCACCATATCGAGCAGCCACATAAAGAGTATGCCGACCATAAATCCGACTGCGGCGGGAATCCACGCAAGGCTCTCCATTGCGGCCGACTCCTCCATAGCGGGGATAAGCAGCGACCACACCGAGGCGGCAACCATCACTCCCGAAGCGAAGCCAAGTAGCACACTATGTATGCGCTCCGCAAAGCGGTTGCCAAGCACAAGAGCCATCGCTGCACCGATAGAGGTGCCGGCAAACGGAATAAGTAACAGCGGTGCAATATCCCAACTAATCATAGGGGTCTGATATTATTTGGTGATGCAAATATAGCAAAATGGGTGCAATATCCCAATTTTGTAGGAGTCGAACACTGCCGGCTCACTACTCGATTAGCCCTTCGGGAAGAACAAACTTGATGCTCTCGGACTCGAAGTCTATTGCGGCGATAAACTCCTCGACGGCAGGGATAAGGTGGCGTTTGCCCTTCAACTCAACCTCGAAGAGTGGGTTGAGGTCGTTGTCGTAGAAATCGACAATCTTGCCCTTCGCACGACCTATGCGCACCTCGAAGCCGATAAGGTCGTCGAATGTAAATTCGTCGTCCTCCTCATCGCCATCGGTTGCGATGAAAATCTCTTTGCCGAGGATTAACTCTGCACGCTTTGGCGTGTCGATGTCGGCAAACTCGATGACGGCACCCGAAGCACCGCGACGAGCGAAACTGTCACAAAAAAGAGGAACAACCAACTCCTCCACATAGGTAAAGAGTGGTTGTTCCTTCCAATCGAAATCGTTGGGGAAGTCGTTATAAAGCGTCAGGCTGACCTGACCACCTACTCCGAAGAGTTTGTTTATACGACCTACCGCCAACATCCTGCTTTGGATTTTGAGTCGGTGCTTATTCAGCAGCAGTCTCCTCGGCAACCTCTTCGGTAGCCTCCTCTGCGGCAGCAGCAGCGGCCTCTGCCTCGGCAGCAGCCTTCTTCTCTGCGATAGCGGCAGCGCGAGCCTCCTTAACGGCAGCCTCGGCAGTGAGACGAGCCTTCTTATCGGCCGAAGCCTCGGCAGCGAGCTTGTTTACCTTTGCGGCAACCTTGCCCTCCTTCTCACCAAGCCACTTGTTGAACTTTGCCTCGGCGTCGCTCTCCGAGAAAGCGCCTTTGGCAACACCACCAAGCAGGTGTTTCTTGTACAATACGCCCTTGTACGAAAGAATCGCACGAGCAGTATCGGTAGGTTGTGCGCCCTTCATTAACCAACCCAGTGCTTGCTCGAAGTTCAGGTCGATTGTAGCAGGATTCGTGTTAGGGTTGTAAGTACCCAACTTCTCGATAAACTTACCATCACGTGGCGCTCTGCTATCTGCAACGACAATGTGATAGAAGGCATAACCCTTCTTACCATGACGTGCCAAACGAATTTTAACAGC
>JAGBWT010000108.1 GCA_017629615.1 Alistipes sp.
GAGGCGCAGTGCGTGAAGTTTCATTCCGCTTGGGAGCGAGGCCGAGATGCGGGCGGCAAAGTCGGCAAGCATATTCTCGCACGTCGGCTGGTAGGCCACCATCACAATATTGCCAAAGCGACCACCGAGCGTCGCCACGAGGTCGCGGTTTTCGGCCGTGTCGCGCAGCACAAACGAGTGGTCGAGGCGGTCGATAACCTCGCGGTGAACAATCTGCTTCAAGTCGCCAAAGTCGATAACCATACCGAGTTTCGGGTCCGACTCGTTGCTCGAAGGTTCGCCCTTGACCGTCACAAAGAGGCGGTAGGAGTGGCCGTGAATTTCGCGGCACTTACCGTCGTAGCCCAGCAGTGCGTGGGCCGACTCAAACGAGAACTCCTTTGTCAGTCTAATCATCGGCTTGCGTATTTATCGAGACAGTCGATATGGGGTTCGCGCTGGAACGACTCGTTGAGCGAGATGTAGGTCTGGGTACTCGATACGCCAGGAATACGGAGGATACCATCAAAGATGGTACGCATCAGGTGTTCGTTATCGACGCAGTAGAGTTTGACCATCGTGTTGTAGGTACCCGTGATAAAGTGACACTCGACAATTTCGGGAATGCTCTTCATCTTTTCGGCTACGGCGGCGCTCATAATAGGGTCCTGGATACGGATATTGATAAAGGCGCAGACGTCGAAGCCGAGCATCTTCGGATTGACTGTCATACGGCTGCCGAGGATTACGCCCGAATCTTCGAGTTTCTTGATGCGCTGGTGGATTGCGGCACCCGAGATACCACACTCGCGAGCGATTTCGAGGAACGGCATACGGGCGTTGCGGACCAAAAATTTGAGAATCTTTCGGTCGGTAGCATCGAGGACTACTTTGTTGTTCATCATAAGGCAAAAGTGTGTTGAGGGTTATTATTTCAATACGCCGAGTGCGTGACCGACCTCGACAAAGGCCTCGACGCAGCGTTGCAACTGCTCGCGTGTGTGGCCCGCCGATACCTGTACGCGAATACGCGCAAGGCCCTTCGGTACGACAGGGTAGTAGAAGCCGGTGACAAATACGCCTCGCTCTTGGAGTGCTGCGGCAAACTCCTGCGAGAGCTTTGCATCGTAGAGCATCACGGCACAGATAGCCGAGTCGGTCGGCTTGATGTCGAAGCCTGCGGCAATCATCGCCTCGCGGAAGTAGGCAACATTCTCAACCAGGCGGTCGTGGTGCTCGTTGCTCTCTTCGAGCATCTTGAAGAGTTCGATACCTGCTCCGACCACTGCCGGTGGCAGCGAGTTGGAGAAGAGGTATGGGCGCGAACGCTGACGCACCATATCGATAATCTCCTTGCGACCCGTCGTGAAGCCACCCACAGCACCACCAAAGGCCTTGCCGAGCGTGCCGGTGATAATATCGACCTCGCCACGCAGGTTGTAGAGTTCGGTGATACCGCGACCTGTTGCTCCGAGTACGCCTGCCGAGTGGCACTCATCGACCATCACCAGAGCGCGATACTCCTTCGCCAATCGACAAATCTCGTCGAGTGGAGCGGCATTGCCGTCCATCGAGAATACGCCGTCGGTGACGATGATGCGGAAACGCTGTGCCTGGGCGCGCTTCAAACAATCCTCCAACGACTCCATATCGGCATTGGCATAGCGATAGCGCACAGCCTTGCAGAGGCGCACACCGTCGATAATCGAGGCGTGGTTGAGCGAGTCGGAGATGATGGCGTCCTGCTCGGTAAAGAGTGGCTCGAACACGCCACCATTGGCGTCGAAGCAAGCGGCATAGAGAATCGTATCCTCGGTGCCGAAGTAGTTGGCGATAGCCTGCTCCAAGGCCTTGTGCATATCCTGACAGCCGCAGATAAAGCGCACCGACGACATACCGTAGCCGCGCTCGTCCATCGCACGCTTCGCCGCCTCGATAAGGCGCGGATTGTCCGACAGTCCGAGGTAGTTGTTGGCGCAGAAGTTGAGGCACGAGGCGCCATTAACCTCGATTTCGGCACGCTGTGGCGAGCAGATTACACGTTCGCTTTTGTAGAGGCCAGCCTCCTTGATTGCTTCGAGTTCTTGCTGCAAAAACTCTTTGAAATTACCGTACATAGTTGTATGATTTAGTTGTTAGTTTTTTTTTGTTTTTTTAGGGTCGTTAGGGTCGTTAGGGTCGTTAGGGTCGTTAGGGTCGTTAGGGTCGTTAGGGGTTTCAGTCTACCCAGTCTACCCAATCTACTCAATCTCCCCAGCCAAAGCACCCCTCACTTAAAAAGTATAAGTGC
>JAGBWT010000109.1 GCA_017629615.1 Alistipes sp.
ACAAGGGCCGCACCACGAAGCCCAAAAATCAACAACGAGCAATGGATGCTTCTCCGCCAATGCGCTATAGTTTGAGTTGGTAACTGTGATTACGGCGCTCTTCTCGCCACCCTCTGGGGTTGAGGCAAAGGCTACTGGCGTTGCCGCTACAGCAAATATCGCCATCAATGCTAATACTAACTTTTTCATATCTTATCGTTTTTTCAGTTTCCTACGACAAAGATACAAATTTTATACTGAAAACAAAGTTTTTTTCGGTTGAGAGTTGAAAGTTTAGAGATTCTTTAATTTTGCATTCAGAATTTCTCTAATGCCTCTAACGTCGCTAACGCCCCTAAAAAAACTATTTTTAAATTTTTAATTTTTAATTAAAAGTTGTATCTTTGCCGATTAGAATAAAAAGATAACAAAAATATATACAAAACTATGGCAATCGCAGACAAGTATTTACCACAAGAGATAGAGTCGAAGTGGTACGACTACTGGATCGAAAAGAACCTTTTCCACTCGGAGCCTGATGCTCGCGAGCCTTACACAATCGTTATTCCACCGCCAAACGTAACAGGTATGTTGCATATGGGCCATATGCTCAACAACACCTTGCAGGATGTGTTGGTGCGTCGCGCTCGTATGCTCGGCAAGAACGCTTGCTGGGTACCGGGAACCGACCACGCATCTATCGCTACCGAGGCGAAGGTGGTTGCAAAGTTGAAGGCTGAGGGTATCGACAAGTCGACCTTGACACGCGAGGAGTTCCTCGCACACGCTTGGGAGTGGAAGGAGAAGCACGGTGGTATCATCCTCAAGCAGTTGCGCAAGCTCGGTGCTTCGTGCGACTGGGATCGTACTTGCTTCACTATGGACCCAGAGCGTACCGAGAGCGTAATCAACGTATTCTGCGACCTCTACCGCAAGGGTAAGATCTATCGCGGTGTGCGTATGGTACACTGGGACCCATCGGCAAAGACCGCTTTGTCGGACGAGGAGGTAATCTATAAGGAGTCGCAGGGTAAGCTCTACTACTTGCGCTACAAGTTGGAGGGCACTGACCGCAACATCATCGTTGCTACAACCCGCCCCGAGACAATCCTGGGCGATACGGCTGTCTGCCTCAATCCTAACGACCCGCGCTATGCCGACGTGCCGGAGGGTGCGCGTGTGATTGTTCCGCTCGTGGGTCGCTCGATTCCGATTATCCGCGACGAGTATGTCGATATTGAGTTCGGTACGGGTGCGTTGAAGGTAACCCCTGCACACGACGTAAACGACTATATGCTCGGCGAGAAATATGGCCTCGAAACTATCGACATCTTCAACGACGACGGCACAATCAACGACAAGGTCGGTATGTATGTCGGCGTAGACCGCTTCGACTGCCGTAAGCAGATTGAGAAGGATTTGGCCGATGCCGATTTGCTCGAAAAGATTGAGCCATATACCAACAACGTTGGCTACTCGGAGCGTACGGGTGTGGCTATCGAGCCGAAGTTGTCGATGCAGTGGTTTATGTCGATGAAGGAGATTGCCGAGCCTGCAACAAAGGCTGTTTTGGAGGACATTATCCGCTTTGTGCCGGAGAAGTATAAGAATACCTACCGTCACTGGATGGAGAATATCAAGGATTGGTGTATCTCGCGTCAGTTGTGGTGGGGTCAGCGTATTCCTGCATACTACCTGCCAAAGGGTGGCTATGTTGTGGCCGAGACTGCCGAGAAGGCTCTTGCGTTGGCTCACGAAAAGACGGGCGACGCATCGCTCACGCTTGCCGACTTGCGTCAGGACGACGATGTACTCGACACTTGGTTCTCGTCGTGGTTGTGGCCTATCTCGGTGTTCGACGGTATCCGCAACCCCGATAATGAGCAGATTCGCTACTACTATCC
>JAGBWT010000016.1 GCA_017629615.1 Alistipes sp.
GAGCGTAAAAGTGGTTTTAGGGGCGTTAGGGGCGTTAGTGTCGTTAGGGGCATGGGTTGTGCTGGGTAGCCTGGGGTGTGCTGGGTTGTGCTGGGTTGTGCTGGGTAGTCTGGGTAGTCTGGGTAGTCTGGGTAGAATGGAAGGTTAGGGTCGTTAAGGGCGTTAGTGTTTTAGGCTACTCAGTCTACCCAATCTACTCAATCTACTCAATCTACTCAATCTTCCCAACACCCCGAACACACTTAACGCCCTTAACGCCCCTAACGCCCCTAATAGCCCTACCCCCCCCCTGGCGAAAAACGATTTTTTGTGATTTTGCCCGATTTGTGGCGCAAAAAATGTCGAAATCGCTCCTTCGATTGCCTATAACACTCTAATTTTGTGAAAAAAGAGTAAAAAATCGTGCCGAAATTTTTATCGTTTGTAAAATTAACCCTATATTTGTGGCCGAATTGCGTTGCGCTTGCCCATTCGGGTTTCGTAGCGTCGAAAATGTTGAATACAAATTATAAATAACTTTACAAAACTATGACAAAGGCAGATATCGTTAGCGAGATTGCTAAAAAGACCGGTGTAGAGAAGGTTCAGATTCAGAAGATTGTTGAACTCTTTATGGAGGAGGTAAAGGGCTCGTTGGCAAACAACGAGAATGTTTATCTTCGCGGTTTCGGTTCGTTCATCATTAAGCAGCGTGCCGAGAAGGTGGCTCGTAACATCTCGAAGAATACAACCATCACTATCCCAGCACACAACATTCCGGCTTTCAAGCCTGCGAAGACTTTTGTAGCGAAAATTAAGTAAGAAATTACAATAAACATTATTCATCTATTAAACAATTACCACTATGCCTAA
Source organism: Alistipes sp. (assembly GCA_017629615.1). Next base: position 853 of record JAGBWT010000016.1, read on the forward strand.
CGGAAAGAAGCATAAGCGTCACAAGATGGCGACCCACAAGCGTAAGAAGCGTCTGCGCAAGGATCGTCACAAGAAGAAGTAGTCTGCCCGGGTGGCATATTGCTTCGATGAATAGGTAATAATAACGCTAATGGGTCGCAAGACTCCTTAGCGTTACCTATTATTATCGGCGGCACGATTCTGTGGTTGCTCGCTCTTTTTTGCGGTGTCGGTTGGTGCTGCGCAGAGGGGGCAGAGAGGGCGGAGTTGTTGCTGCAAAAATCAGAAATCAAAGGGTGTAAATTTTATCCTAACACAATGAATCGAGAGTTAATAGTAAATGTAACCTCCACCGAGATTAACATCGCCTTGTGTGAAGACAAGAAGTTGGTTGAGCTTGGTAGGGAGATGGCGCAGACGGGTTTTAACGTCGGCGACATCTATCTCGGCAAAGTGCGAAAGATTATGCCCGGACTGAATGCCGCGTTTGTCAATATTGGTCACGAACGCGACGCCTTTATCCACTATCAGGACCTTGGTCCCCACTTTCAGTCGCTCGATAAGATTGTGTCGAGTTATGCGCCGGGTAAGCGTGGCGTGAAGCTCGAAACGATGAAGCTCGACGAGGGCTTGGAGCGCGACGGTAAGATAACCACCTACTTGCAGGTGGGGCAGACGGTGATGGTTCAAGTCTCGAAGGAGGCTATCTCGACCAAAGGTCCGCGTTTGACTTGCGACATATCGCTCGCAGGTCGCAATATCGTTCTTGTGCCATTCTCGTCGAAGGTCTTTTTGTCGCAAAAGATTCGTTCGAGCGAGGACAAGAAACGATTGAAGAGAGTAGCAACAGGCGTGTTGCCTAAAAATTTCGGTGTAATTATTCGCACTGCGGCAGTGAATGCCACCGACCTCGATGTTGAGCAAGATATATTGGCGGCAGTCGAGAAGTGGAACAAGACCTGCCAGCAGATTCGTCGTCGTCAGGCTCCGTCGCTCTTGATGGGCGAGATGAGTCGCGCCAATACCATCATTCGCGACAATCTCGATGGGTCGTTCTCGCAGATATGCGTCGATGACGAGGCGATGTACAACGAAATACGCAACTATATCCGTTCGGTAGATTCCGAGAAGGAGAAGCTCGTGAAGCTCTACCGCGGTTCGGTGCCTATTTTCGATAATTTCGATATTTCGCGCCAAATTAAGTCGCTCTTTGCCAAGTATGTATCGCTCAAACGTGGTGCATACCTGATTATCGAATCGACCGAGGCGATGAATGTTATCGATGTCAATTCGGGCAACCGCACCAAGGCGGATAACAATCAGGAGCAGACGGTGCTTGACGTCAATCTGGCAGCAGCGGCAGAGATTGCCCGCCAGTTGCGCTTGCGCGATTTGGGAGGCATCGTCATAATCGACTTTATCGATATGCACAAGGCACAGAGTCGTCAGATGCTCTACGAGGAGATGACTCGTTTGATGGCCACCGATAAAGCCAAACATACCATATTACCACTCACGAAGTTCGGACTGATGCAGATTACACGTCAGCGCATACGTCCGGTAGCCATAGCCGATACGCAGGACATTTGTCCGACGTGCGGTGGCACGGGTAAGATAGAGCCGACGGTTTTGCTCGACCGCAAAATCGAGAATCAAATCTCGTTGCTTGCGCAAGACCACGGTCGCCGATATATCCGTTTGGTCGTAAGTCCGTATGTGGCTGCATTTTTGACACGCGGTTTGTGGTCGCTTCGACTGCGTTGGGCTTTGCGCTACAACGTGTGGTTGTCGATTCGTGCCGACCAGAGTGTCGGTATTGTCGATGTGCAGTATCACGACCGTGAGGGTAACGATTTGCTGAATATGGAGCCGGAGAGCGGCTCAAAGAGTCGGCGCCGTCGCCGATAGGTACGAAAAGGTGCGTGAGCACGAAATAAGTGCCGTGGATAAAGATAGGGCATAAGGCTTTGCCTAAAAGTATAGAATGCACGAAATCTTAAAAGCAACAGAGCAATCCCAACCGTTTGCAGAGTTGCAAAAAGAGTTGAAACAAAAGAGCAACACCGTCTATCTTAACGAGTTAGTCGGCGGGGCTCTTTCGTTTTATGTGGCCGCTACGGCTGCTCGAACGGGCGGTCTGCATCTGGTTGTTGCCGACGACCGCGATGCGGCAGCCTATGCAATGAACGACCTCTACGCGTTGCTCGATGAGAGTCGTGTGTTGTTCTTCCCTTCGGCCTACAAGAGGTCGATAATCTATGGTCGTGAGCAGGCCGATAGCGTGGTGATGCGTACGGGTGTGCTTAATGCGGTGTCGAATATCGCCGAGGGCGACTATCTTGTCGTTTGTACCTATCCCGAGGCCTTGGCCGAGAGGGTAGTTGATGGTTCGAGCCTCGAATCGCAGTCGTTGCACGTTGCCGTTGGCGAGGAGTTGCGTATTGCCGACTTGGTCGATACGTTGGACGAACTTGGTTTCGAGCCTGTCGATTTTGTCTATGAGCCGGGGCAGAACTCTGTGCGAGGCGGTATTGTCGATATATTCTCCTATGCCGAGTCGCGCCCATATCGTTTGGACTTTTTTGGCGACGAGGTCGATTCGATTCGTCGCTTCGAAATATCGAATCAGCTGTCGAGCGACCGTCTCGACGAGGTCGATATTATTGCCAACATAAACCGTTCGGAGGGGGCGCTTGTGACCTTGTCGCGCTTCTTGGGTAGCGATGTGGTCTATTGGTTCTACGATGCCGACCACGCCTTGCGAAGGGTTGATGATGTGCGCACGAAGGTCTTGGCCGATAGCGAGATGGCCGAAGAGGTTGTTGAGCGACTCGCTTCGCGTAAGGCGTTGCTTGCCGATGCCGAGGGGGCGAGGATTGTGACGTTGCGCAATACGTTGTCGGAGCGTCCGGCACGGGCAACGGTGCTGTTCCATACCCACCCGCAACCCCACTTTAATAAGAATGTCGAGATGCTGGCCGCCGATGTGGCTCGATATGCCGATGTGGGGTATCGTTGCTGTCTGCTGTCGGAGAATAGGGCGCAGATGGAGCGCCTCGACAATATGTTCCACCGTGCAGGGTGCGAGCAGGTGCGATTGGAGATGTTGCGCTTGCTGCTGCACGAGGGTTGGATTGACGATGATATGCGCCTGTGCCTCTATGCCGAGCATCAGATTTTCGACCGCTACCAACGCTACCGCATCAATGGCGAGATAAAGCGCGACGAGCAGATGACCGTCGCCGAACTCAACGCCTTGCAGGTTGGCGACTATGTTGTCCATATCGACCACGGTGTTGGTCGTTTTGGTGGCTTGGTCAAAATCGAGGAGGGCGGCAAATACCACGAGGCGATAAAACTCGTCTATCGCGATGGCGATGTGCTGTTTGTCAATGTCCATTCGCTCCACCGTATTTCGCGATATAAGAGTGGCGATGGCGAGCCTCCGAAGGTCTATAAACTCGGTGGTGGCGCGTGGCAGAAACTCAAAAATGCAACCAAGAAGGCTGTTAAGGATATTTCGCGCGAACTTATTGCGCTCTATGCCAAACGTAAGGCGTCGCAGGGCTTTGCCTTCTCGGCCGACTCCTACCTGCAACAGGCCCTTGAAGCGTCGTTCCAATGGGAGGATACGCCCGACCAACAGCGAGCAATCGAGGCGGTTAAGGCCGATATGGAGTCGCCACGTCCGATGGACCGCCTGCTGTGTGGCGACGTTGGTTTTGGTAAGACCGAGGTTGCCGTAAGAGCGGCATTTAAGGCGGCAGTCGATGGTAAGCAGGTGGCTATTTTGGTCCCTACGACTATACTTGCCTTGCAACACTATCGTACGTTCAGCGAACGATTGCGCGATATGCCCGTCAGGGTGGAGTATCTCAATCGCTCGAAGAGTACGAAGGAGGTGCGACAGATTCTCGACGACTTGGCGCAAGGTAAAATAGATATATTGATTGGAACGCACAAGATGCTTGGCGCGGGTGTCAAATTCCGCGACCTCGGTCTGCTTATTATCGACGAGGAGCAACGTTTTGGCGTGGCGGCGAAGGAACGACTTACGCAGATGAGCATCAGCGTCGATACGCTTACGCTGACGGCAACACCAATCCCGCGCACGTTGCAATTCTCGCTGATGGGGTCGCGCGACTTGTCGATTATATCGACACCACCACCCAACCGCCAGCCGATTATCACCGAGTCGCACGTCTTTTCGGAGGAGTTGGTGCGCGAGGCTGTCGAGGCGGAGTTGTCGCGTGGAGGTCAGGTCTATTTTATCCATAACAAGGTCGAGGACCTGCTCTCGGTGCAGGGTATGATTACGCGCCTATGTCCAAAGGCGAGGGTCTGTGCCGCACACGGCCGAATGAAACCGGCCGAGTTGGAGCGGCTGATTATGGACTTTATATATGGCGATTTCGACGTGCTGGTTGCTACGTCGATTGTCGAAAGTGGTGTCGATATTCCGAATGTGAATACGATTATCATCAACAATGCCGACCGCTTTGGTTTGAGCAATATCCACCAGCTGCGAGGCCGTGTGGGTCGTAGCGACCGTAAGGCCTATTGCTATCTGTTGTCGCGACCCGATGAGATGCTGTCGAGCGATGCCCGTCGTCGTTTGAGGGCTATCGAGGAGTTCTCGGATTTGGGCTCGGGGTTCAATATCGCTATGCAGGACCTCGATATTCGTGGCGCAGGCAATCTGCTTGGTGCCGAGCAGAGCGGTTTTATTGCCGATATAGGTTTCGAGACCTACCAGAAAATTATGAACGAGGCGATTGCCGAATTGAGAGCCGAGGGTCTCGATGTTGCGGGTTTAAGTCGCGACGAGCAGGCCGTCGTGGAGCAGTTGCGCTATGTCGATGATGTGGTGGTTGAGTTGGGTGTCGAGGCTTCGTTACCAGAGAGTTATGTGCGCCAACAGGCCGAGCGATTGCGTTTGTATAGGGAGCTCGATGCTATCGCCGAGGAGCGTGCGTTGCAGAGCTTCGAGGAGCGCCTTGTGGATAGGTTTGGAGCCTTGCCCGAGGCGGCTTGCGAGCTGCTCAATGTGGTGCGTCTGCGTTGGGAGGCCGAGCGACTTGGTATGGAGCGCGTGAAGGTCAAGAACGCGTTGATGATTGTGCAGTTTGTGGGTGATAGCGCATCGCCATTCTATAAGAGTGAGGCCTTTATGGCTATGTTGCGTAAGGTGACTTCGCAACCCGACCGCTTTGTGCTGAAACAGCGCGACACGAAACTCGCAATGACGGTGCGTCGAGTGGGTGGTGTAGCCGAGGCTGTCGAGGTGCTTCGATGGCTGAACGAGGCACAAAAGTGTGAATAAATGCAGTGGTAGAGATATGCAGAGATGTAATTTAATAGTCGATACGGGCAATACACAGACCAAAATTGCCGTTATAGGAGAAAGTGGAGAGGTGCTGATGGAGCAGGTGGCGGCAATGCCCAAGCTTGCGGCATTCGATGCTGTTGTCGAGCGTTATGCACCGTCGAAGGCTATTGTGGCTTCGACTCGTGGCGATGCCGAGCATACAGCTGCAATTCTCCGAGGTAGAGTACCTTACGTTCTTTGTATGAATAGCCGTACGGCCGTCCCAATCGAGGTCGAATACGACCGCTCGATGATAGGAGTCGATAGGCTGGCTGCTGCTGTTGGAGCGGTCGAGGAGTATGGTCGTGATTGCGCAATGTTGATTGTCGATATGGGGAGCGCTATAACGTTTGACTATGTCGAAAATGGTGCATTTTGTGGTGGAAATATCTCGGCCGGAGTGGCGATGCGTTTCAAGGCTCTGCACGATAATACGGCGGCGTTGCCAATGTGCGACGGCTCCGATTTTTGGGCCTCGGAGGAGGGCGAGGTTGCGCTTGGTCGCACAACCGTCGAGGCGTTGAAGGCGGGCGTTATGCAGAGCGTTTTCTACGAAGTTGAGGGCTATGCCAATGATTTTTTGAAAAAAAATCGCGATATACGCATAATTTTTACCGGTGGCGACGCCGAATATTTTGTTAATCGAATTAAAAATGCGATATTTGCAGGTCGCAAAATTATGTATTGCGGACTAAATAGAATTTTGGAGTACAATGCAGCAAATGAAAAGATATAGCAAGGCCGTAGCGTATGGTGTAGCGATGATGATTCTTTCGCTCGTTACCTCGTATGATGTTGCGGCGCAAACTTCGGCCGTTAGTGCCTACTCGCCATATACGATGTATGGTGTCGGAGAGTTGGGTGTAATGGGTAATGCCGTCAATCGCTCGATGGGTGGTGTCGGTGTTGCTTGGCGTAGCAGCCAGATGGTTAGTATGCTCAACCCTGCGGGTTATAGTGCAACCCGTCAAAAGAGTTTTATTCTCGACATCAGCGCCGAGGGTAACTTCCTCCGCAATACGCAACGTAAGTACGATGCCGAAGGCAAATATCTGCGTACGGCTAAAAATGTGATGAACTCGGTCAATTTCCGTGAATTGGCTATTCAGTTCCCCGTAGCCAAAGGCTTGGGCTTTGGTTTGAGCGTCGCTCCTTACGGCAGTGTCGGCTACGAACTCTCGACGGTTGAGGAGAGCGAAGATATTTGGGGTACAACAGGTCGTGCGTTGTATTCGTATGTTGGTGATGGCGACCTTACGGAGGTTAAGGCCGGTGTGGGTTGGGAGCCATTCCGAGGATTCTCGATTGGTGTTGCAGCCAAATATTATTGGGGTCACATTTCCCACAACTACTCGACCACAATCTCAAACGACTATGTGGGTACAAACGAGTACGTCTCGACCTACGGTCTGGACCAATACTCCATATCGAGTTTCAAATTCCAGGTCGGTATGCAGTGGAGTGTGATTGCCAACGAAAAACGACTTCTCACGC
>JAGBWT010000110.1 GCA_017629615.1 Alistipes sp.
AAGCACGATTTACAAAGTTGCCCAATACGGCCACCAACTCGTTATTGTTGCGAGCCTGGTAATCCTTCCACGTGAAGTCGTTATCCTTGGTCTCCGGAGCATTTGCACACAATACATAACGCAAAACATCCTCCTTGCCCGGCATCTCCTCCAAATACTCGTGCAACCATACGGCCCAATTACGCGAGGTCGAAATCTTGTCGCCCTCCAAATTGAGAAACTCGTTCGACGGCACATTCTCCGGCAAGATATAGTCGCCGTGCGCTTTGAGCATCGACGGGAAGACGATGCAGTGGAAGACGATGTTATCCTTGCCGATAAAGTGAACGAGCTTGGTCTCCTCGTCCTTCCAATACTTCTCCCAATCGGGCGTAAGGTCCTTTGTAGCAGATATATAGCCAATCGGAGCGTCGAACCACACATAGAGTACCTTACCCTCGGCACCATCGACCGGCACCGGAATACCCCAATCGAGGTCGCGGCTCACGGCACGTGGTTGCAAGCCTCCGTCGAGCCAACTCTTGCACTGGCCATAGACGTTGGATTTCCACTCCTTGTGGCCCTCCAAAATCCACTCGCGCAACATCTGCTCGTAGTCGTTGAGCGGCAGATACCAATGCTTCGTATCGCGCTTTACGGGCACACTACCCGACAGGGTCGAGTGTGGCTCGATAAGTTCGTCGGGCGAGAGGGTAGAGCCACAAGCCTCGCACTGGTCGCCATAGGCACGCTCGTTGCCACATTTAGGGCAGGTACCGACGATATAGCGGTCGGCGAGGAACATCTTTGCCTCCTCGTCGTAGTATTGTTGCGAAGTGCGCTCGATAAACTTACCCTCGTCGTAGAGCTTGCGGAAGAACTCCGAAGCGGTCACCGAGTGGGTAGGTGACGAGGTGCGCGAGTAGATGTCGAACGAGATACCGAGGTCCTCGAACGACTTTTTGATAATCGCGTGATAGCGGTCTACGACCTCCTGCGGAGTGATACCCTCGCGCTTGGCCTTGATGGTGATAGGCACACCGTGCTCGTCGCTACCACAGACCGACAACACGTCGCGACCACGCAGACGCAGGTAGCGCGTATAGATGTCCGACGGAACATATACGCCCGCCAAGTGGCCTATATGGACAGGGCCGTTGGCATAGGGAAGGGCCGATGTTACCAAATATCGCTTAAATTCTTTTGCCATAGTACTAATAATATATATAATTGTCGCAAAGTTACGCTTTTTTTCGATTTTAGACGCTCCGATGCGATAGTTTTTCGCTTTTTGGAGTACGTACCAAAAATTTTTATAACTTTGTAGGAGCAAAAAACAAAACTATGGAGCAAGTAGTTCACAATATTCTCCGCTCAATAATCCACCCCGAGAGCGGCGAAAATCTTATCGATGGGGGTATTGTGGAGTCACTCAAATGGACTCCCGAGAGTGTCTCAATCGCGCTGCACTTCCGCAAGGCTCGCGACCCGTTTGCAACCAAAATCAAGAATCAGGTCGAGACGGCAATCAAAGAGGTTCTGCCCGAGCGCAACATCATCGTCTATATCAAGGAGGGTGACGACAAGCAGGCCCAAAAGCGCGAACAGATTGAGCAGATGCACCGCAACTCGACAACATCGCATATCGGCAACGTCATCGCCATAGCCTCGGGCAAGGGTGGCGTCGGCAAATCGACCGTGACGGCAAACCTCGCCGTAGCACTCTCGCGATTGGGCTACCGTGTAGGCGTTCTCGATGCCGATATTTACGGCCCTTCGCAAGCCAAGATGTTCGGCGTAGAGGATTATCTGCCCGACGCTGTACAAATCGACGGCAACGACTTTATCGTGCCTGCCGAGAGCCTCGGTGTGCGCCTCATTTCGATAGCGATGTTTATCCGTCCGACCGACGCTCTGATGTGGCGAGGCACGATGGCTAACAGCGCGTTGCGCCAACTTATCCACCAGACGCAGTGGGGCGAACTCGACTATCTGCTTATCGACCTTCCTCCGGGTACGGGCGACATTCATCTGTCAATAATTTCGGAACTCACAATCGACGGAGCCATCATCGTTTCGACTCCTCAACAGGTCGCTGTGGCCGATGTTGTGCGAGGCGTCGAGATGTTCCGCAACCCTAATGTAGCCATCGAAGTCGTTGGTATTGTGGAGAATATGGCGTGGTTCACTCCTGCCGGACTGCCCAACAACCGCTACTACCTCTTTGGTCGTGGCGGAGCCGAGCGTTATGCAACCGAGGCGGGTGTCGATTTGTTAGGCCAAATCCCTATCATTCAGTCGATTATGGAGGGTAGCGACAATGGTTGCCCAGCCTCTATGACCGACTCGGCAGTCGAGCCTTATTATCGACAAGTGGCCGAAAAAGTTGTTGAAAAGTTGATGAAAAAGTGTTGAGAAACGGTTGATAGTTTTTAACAACTCGACACTTTTCGACAGCCGAACGAAAAAGAAAAAAATATCGACAATTTATCGCCATTTTATTCCACCTTTTCAAAGGTCGAATGTTGATAAAAAGTCGGTGTTGAAATGTTAAAAGAGGTTAAACACATTTGTTGAAAACTCCGCAAATCACTATCGCTGACAAGCCGTTACGAGGCTCGGCATCGAAGAGGGTTGAGAGGGGCGATGTCTAAAAATTTTTTTGAAAAAAGTTACCGACAGTTTCAACAGCATTTATTATTGTTGTTTTAATCTTATTTTAATTAAATTATAAATAAACAAAAACAAATAATAACAACAAAAATGGTTGATAACTCCGCCGCAATGATTGCCCGCATCGAGCAACTCAAAAAAGAGAAAAATGCCGTCATCTTGGCCCACTACTACACCAATCCCGAGGTGCAGGCCGTAGCCGATTTTCTTGGCGATTCGCTCGCCCTCTCGGTCAAGGCCCGCAGTATCGATGCTCGCGTGATACTCTTCGCAGGTGTGCACTTTATGGCCGAAACAGCCAAGGTCCTCGCACCCGAAAAAACGGTGCTGATACCCAACCCCGAGGCGGGTTGTTCGCCTGCCGAGTCGTGCGATGCCGAGGCCTTCGCCCGATTTAAGGCTCAATATCCCGACCACCTCGTCGTGTCGTATGTCAATACTACGGTCGAGGTCAAGGCGCTGACCGATATATGCTGCACCTCGTCGAACGCCTTGCGTGTTGTCAAGAGTATCGACCCGCAGCAACCTATCATCTTCGGTCCCGACCGCAACCTCGGCTCTCATATAAAGAAGATTACGGGCCGTGAGAATATCGTTCTGTGGGACGGTGCGTGTCACGTTCACGAGGAGTTCTCGTTGGAGCGCATCGTCGCACTGCAAAAGGCCCACCCCGAGGCGAAGGTTGTCGTGCATCCGGAGTGTAAGCCCGAGGTGGTAGCCATAGCCGACTACTGTGGCTCAACGGCCGGCATTCTCGACTATTGCGGCATCTGCGACGCCACCGAATTTATCGTCGTGACCGAGGCCGGAATCCTGACCGAGATGCGCCGCCAATACCCCGAAAAGAATTTTATCGCAGCACCAACCTGCGACCCTGCTGTTGCCTGCAACGAGTGTCGCTATATGAAGATGGTAACTCTCGAAAGTATAGCCACTTGCCTCGAAAACCTCGCACCCGAAATCACCCTCGACGAGAGCCTTCGCAAGGCCGCCGAAAAGGCGATTGTGAATATGGTGGAGAGAGGGTAGGAAAGGAATTAAAAATTAAAAATTACTTTTTGCATTTTCCCCTTTGCTATTCAGAGCGCAGCCTGCTTGCTATTGAATGGCAAAGGGGAAAACTTTTGCTGGGTAGACTGGGTTTTGCTGGGTAGACTGGGTAGACTGGAAGATTAGGGTCGTTAAGGGCGTTAAGGGCGTTAGTGGTTTATTTTCTCTAAATTCCCTAAACTCTCTAAATTCTCCAGTCTACCCAGCCTACTCATTTTACCCAGTCTACTCAATCTACCCATTCTACCCAGCCTCCCCATCACCCTAACACCCCTAAAACCCCTAACACCCCTAACGCCCCTAACGCCCTTAACGCCCCTCCTCCTCAATCCCCCCAAAAAGCCTTTTTTATGCTCCTTTGTAAAAAAGTATACTTTTTTTGAACAATTCGTTTGATTTTTTCATATCTTTGCATCAATTAGGAAAATAATGAACTTAAAATGCCGAAGTCGTATAGTGCAGATGCGGTAGAACGCAAGCCGGAATGGTTGAAGATACGTCTCCACGCAAGCGAAGCTTATGGGGAGGTGGAGCGTATCGTGAAGCACCATTCTCTACATACGATTTGCAGTAGCGGCAGGTGTCCGAACAAAGCAGAGTGTTGGTCACGCCGTACGGCTACATTTATGATTTTGGGCGATATTTGTACCCGAAATTGTCGTTTTTGTGCTACTGCTACCGGTCACCCTTTGCCGCCCGATAAGGCCGAACCCGAGAGGGTTGCCGAGTCGGTGGCGTTGATGCAACTTCGGCACGTTGTCGTGACTTCTGTAACTCGTGATGATTTACCCGACCGAGGGGCTGCCCATTGGGCTGCGACGGTCGAGGCTGTCAGAGCGAAGAATCCTGACGCAACAATTGAGCTCCTTATTTCCGATTTGGACGCTACGCCTGCTCTTCTCGACGTGGTTGTAGCCTCCAAGCCCGACATTGTTGGGCACAACATCGAGACTGTCGAGCGTTTGACACCTGCCCTGCGTACCCGCGCGACCTATGCCACATCGTTGGCAACGTTGCGTTATTTGGCGTCGAAGGGTGTTGTGGTGAAGAGCGGTTTGATGGTCGGACTCGGCGAGAGTGACGAGGAGGTGGAGCAGACTATGCGCGACCTGCGCGAGGCGGGAGTGCGTATTCTGACCATCGGCCAGTACCTTCGACCAACTGTGGAGCACTATCCGGTTGCGGCTTATATCACCCCACAGAAATTCGAAGAGTACCGTCGTATGGCACTCGACCTCGGATTTGACTACTGTGCGAGCGCACCGCTCGTGCGGTCGTCGTACCTTGCCGACGAAGCGTGTAAGAGCGTGTGTAGAGCGTAGCCCCTTGTGAGGCTCGGTCTGCCCCTTTTACGGTTTGTAAATGGGTACGGCAGTGTGCCGTATTGAGATATGAAAGTCGGATACGAGGATTTGGGCACGATGTCCTACAAAGAGTGTTGGGAGTACCAACAACGTCTGTTTGAGAGCCGTCTGCAATGCCACAACGAGGCTGGCGCAGAGGCTACGAAAGCGGGCGATATACTCGTTGTCGAACATCGGCCGGTCTATACGCTCGGCAAGAGCGGCAAAGCACAAAATATGCTTATCGACGAGGCACGCTTAAAGGCCCTCGGAGCCGAATACTTCCATATCGACCGCGGAGGCGATATTACGTTTCACGGCCCGGGGCAGATTGTCTGCTACCCGATTTTGGACCTTTCGCTGCTGGGCATAGGTCTGCGTCGCTATATCGAGATACTCGAAGAGGCGGTCATCGCGACCGTTGCCGAGTATGGTATCGAGGCCGAGCGATTGGAGGGTGCTACGGGCGTGTGGATTTGTAACCGCGACGCCGAGGGTCGAGCCTCGATGTGGCGAAAGATTTGCGCCATAGGAGTTCGTGCTTCGCACTTTGTGACGATGCACGGCTTGGCACTCAACGTGGCAACCGACCTGCGTTGGTTTACGATGATTAACCCTTGCGGATTTGTCGATAAGGGTGTCACCTCGATAGAGCGTGAGCGCGGCGAGGCGACCGACATCGACGAGGTGAAGGGCAAACTGAAAAGACATTTGACCAGATTGCTGGGAGTGGAGGTGAATTAAAAGTTTTGGCTGGGAAGGAAGGGAAGGCTGGGTAGATTGAGTAGACTGGGTAGACTGGGTAGACTGAAAAAACTCTAACGACCCTAACGCCCTTAACGACACTAACAATGAAAAATAATACAAAAAAATATATAAAAACTAAACATTATGCCTATAAACAAACGATGGGAGGTCAAAGCCCAGGGCGAGGCTCACAAGGTGGCGCAGATTGCGTCGGCCGTGCGAATCTCACCGGTCTTGGCTAACCTGCTGGTACAACGAGGCATAGACACAGTAGAGAAGGCAAAGAAATTCTTCAACCCTCAACTGTCCGACCTCCACGACCCATTCCTGATGAAGGATATGGAGCGTGCTGTCGAGCGTGTTGAGTTGGCTGTCGAGCGAGGCGAAAAGATTATGGTCTATGGCGACTACGATGTCGATGGAACTACGGCCGTGGCTCTCGTCTACAAATTTCTGCGCAGCATCGGACACAACAATCTGATGTTCTACATTCCCGACCGCTATACCGAAGGTTACGGTATCTCGCGCAAGGGTATCGACATTGCCGTAGCGAAGGGTGTGACGTTGGTCATCGCACTCGACTGCGGTATCAAGGCTGTCGAAAAGGTGGACTATGCAAAGCAACAAGGGGTGGATTTCATAATCTGCGACCATCATCTTCCGGCCGAGGAGATTCCTCGTGCCGTAGCCGTTCTCGACCCAAAACGCACCGATTGCACCTATCCGTTCGACGAGTTGTCGGGCTGTGGTGTGGGATTTAAGTTGGTGCAAGCCTATGCCCAGAAGCACGGTATCGCCTTCGAGACTATCGAGCCGCTGCTCGACTTGCTGGTGGTAAGTATCGCGTCGGATATTGTTCCGTTGGTAGACGAAAACCGTATCTTGGCCCACTACGGATTGCGTATTCTGAACAATACGCCGTCGGAGGGTCTATCGTCGATTATCAAGATTTGCAACCTCGACCGTCAGAATATCACCATCGACGACATCGTCTTTAAGATTGGCCCTCGCATCAATGCTGCGGGTCGTATGCGTATGGACGAGAACGATGAGAATGCAATGCCTTCGGGTGGCTATGCGGCCGTGAAGTTGCTTGTCGAGGGTAACGAGGCTGCGGCGAGCGAGTTTGGCGACATCATCGACTCGTTCAACCAGGACCGCAAGAGCATCGACCGCAGCGTAACGCAGGAGGCTCACGACTATATCGAGTCGCACCCCGAACTCAAAGAGCGCAAGAGTACGGTCATCTACAATCCGAAGTGGATGAAGGGTATCGTCGGCATCGTCGCCTCGCGCCTTATCGAGACCTACTACCGTCCGACGGTGGTGCTGACGCAGAGCAACGGATTTGTGACGGGTTCGGCCCGTTCGATTCCGGGCTTCGACCTCTACAAGGCTGTCGAGTCCTGCTCCGATTTGTTGGAGAACTTCGGTGGCCATATGTACGCCGCAGGTCTTACGATGCGCCCCGAGCGAGTCGAGGAGTTTACGCGCCGTTTCAACGACTACGTCGAGGCAAATATCGACCCGCAGGTGCTTGTGCCGCAGGTCGAAATCGACTCGATGCTCCTCTTCTCGGACATCACGCCTGCCTTCCACCGCGAGCTTAACCGCTTCCAGCCGTTCGGTCCGGGCAACAACTCGCCTGTATTCGCAACGCGAGGCGTGGTCAATAATGGCGATGCGAAGTTGGTGGGTGCCGAGGCCGAGCATCTGCGTATGGATTTGATGCAGACCCAGCGTCCGAATACGACGATTCAGACCATAGCCTTCCAGCAACCGACCCACTACGAGTGGGTGCGTTCGGGCCGTCCGATTGACATCTGCTACCAGATAGTCGAGAACCACTATCGCGGCAATGTCACGACGCAGTTGCGAATCAAGGACATTAAGAAGAATACCTCAAAATAATAGCAAAATAAGAGAGAAACCTATGAAGAAGTTTTTGTATAGCCTCCTATGTGTGGTGGTTGCGACCATAGCCTCGGCTTGTGGTGGCGACAGTGGTGCGGGAGAGGAGTCCGCAACAGGCGGCTCGGTAGCGATTGGCGGTATCACGGTCAATTATACCGAGGCAACAATCAAAATCAAGACGACCGACATCGAGGAGTATGCCTATGTCGTGGCGTTGGCCACCGATGTTGTGGAGCGCACTGCCGAACAACTCTTTGCCGAGGGTACTGTTGGTCAGACCTCCGGCCAGAGCAGTGTGACGTTTAAGGTCACATCGCTGACCCAAAATACAAAATACAACATTCAGGTTGCAGGTCGCAAAGGCAAGCACTATACCGAGGTGGCGAAGTTGGACTTTACGACCAAGAAACGCCCCGATGTGACCATCGTGCAAAAGACGGCCGACGGCTTCACGGCCCAATACTACCACCCGACGAGTGTCGCTTCGACCTCGGTCGTAAAGTATGCTGTGGTTGATATGGCGCAGTTCAACGAGGGCGGTGGCGATGGCACCGAGGAGGAGTGGCTCAACCGCAACGAGGCTATCTACAACAACCTCCTCACGGCCGATGCGCGACTCACCTTCAACGAGGCTTCGCGTACGTTCGAGGTGGGAGGCGTAACCTATGCCCACCACGACCCTATAACCTATGGCCAACCGTCGTATCTGCTCTTGGGCGAATATGGCGAGGGCGCACATAGCGAGTGGGGCGAGGGTCACTATACGCCGCTCTATGGCGCAGGTAAAAAGGGCTTTAAGAGCAAGACCCTTGTGGTCGGTACGCGCCCTACGACCCTCGCGGCCGAGCCTCAAATCAGCGTTCGCGTCTCGCCTTCGGGCAAGGGTTCGATACTCATCACCCCGACGGCCGACATCAAGCGCCTCTACTATATGGTGGTCGAGGAGTCGCAATACAACGAGATTATCTCGCGCCTCTTCTTGGGCGACAACTCCCACCTCCAATGGTTTGTCGGCTCTGCTGCGGCAGAGCGCCTCTATGGTGCAACGAAGGCCGAGGGTGCAGCGACAATCGATGCCTCGCGCCTCAACCTCCGTGCCGATGCCCAATACCACCTTATGGTCGCGTCGTGGGGCGACAATGCGGGTAGCATACAATCCTACAAGGAGGTTACCTTCTCGCTCCCTGCTGCGGCTCCCGAAGTGGCCAACAATATCGTTGTGGCACACCGTGGCGGCTCGGCCGAGGCGGGCAAAACCACAACGCCCGACAACTCGATAGCATCGCTTCGCTATGCACAGCGTCTGCGTTGCTACGCCTCCGAGACCGACATCTATTGGACCAAAGATAACCAAATCATCGTGGCTCACGCCGACGGCAATATCAAAATCAATGGCCGCTATCCGTGGGAATATACCCTCGCCGAGTTGCAGGCTTCGGGCAAGTTGTCGAACGGCGAGACCCTGCCAACGCTCGAAGAGTATCTGCGCGAGACGATGAAGAAGGGTAGTTGCACCAAGTTGTGGCTCGACCTCAAAAATTGCTACCTCTCCTCGTCGAACCCTCACCACGACAAGGTTGTCAAGGCTTGTAAGCGTGCTTGCGAAATTATCGCCGAGATGGAGGCTGCACCGTGGGTAGAGTTTATCTGCACGGGCTACGAGGAGCCTCTGGCCGAATCTTTGGCGGCGGCCAAGGCTATCGGTGTACCTTTCGCCTGGATGGCCAACAAATACCCTGCAACCTATGTCAGCAAGGGCGTGGATTGGGCAAATATGAGCCTCGACTATATCAAGGACGGCATCAACGACACCAACAAGACAATCCACACCATCGACAGCTTCGTCGATAAGGGTATCAAATTCAGCGTCTATACCGTCGATGACGAGGCGCATATGAACTACTACGTTGGTCAAAAGGGCAAGTTGAAGGCCATCACGACCAACTACCCTGCAAAACTGATAAACAAATTTTAGAGGCTTTTGCCTTGCTCAATGTTTAGCGCCGAAGATTTCGACATAGTTCGCCTCGAAGAGGTTCAGCAGGCCATCGAGGCAAACATCTCGCGCACGCCGACCGACATCGCACTTGATAGGCGTGTGCCATACGCTGCGGTGGTGGCTACGCAGGTCAAGCGACTGCAACGCGCCAAGTCGAAACTTCCATCATACTATGCGGTACGCGCCTGCCTACCGCCCCTCTCCTACGAGCAGTCGTCGAGCGAGGAGTGTGCCGTGCGAAAGCCACTCTCGGGAGGGTCGTTGCTCGACCTGACGTGTGGCCTCGGAGTCGATGCGGCGATGCTCTCGCGCCGATTTGAGAGGGTTGTGACGTGTGAGCGCAACGAGGTGCTGGCCGAGGTGGCACGCGAGAACTTTGCACGACTCGGCTGCCACAATATCGAGGTC
>JAGBWT010000017.1 GCA_017629615.1 Alistipes sp.
ATGCTGCAACGTGGCCCGAAGCCTCCCAAGTGCGTGGGTGCATAAAGATTGCAGCGTCGATACCCACGATATTCTCGTGGAGCTTAACCATCGAATCCCACCAATAACGCTTGATGTTGTTTTTCAACTCAACACCATTCTGACCATAATCATAGACGGCACCAAGACCATCGTAAATCTCGCTCGAAGGGAAGATAAAACCATACTCCTTGCAGTGTGCGATAAGTTTTTTGAAGAGTTCCTCTTGTGTCATAACTATATATCGTTTTATTATATTCGGTTCTAACCCGACAAAGATACGAATTTATGGCGGAATCCGTAGCACTCAAAGGCACAATATTTTAGTTCGATGCAAAATTTGTCGAACAAAGGCCCTCGAAGCCTCGGATTTTGGTCGGCCGACCCTTAAAGAAGGCCGCCTTGTTGGAAAGAGAATGATTCGCCCGACGAGGCGATGATGATGTGGTCGAGCAGCGTGATGTCGAACAGAGCAGCCGCTTCGCGCAGGCGCTGGGTCATCTGCTTGTCGGCCTCCGATGGTAGTGCCGAACCCGAAGGGTGGTTGTGGGCGATGATGATGCGTGTGGCTAAAAGTTCGAGAGCGCGACGCACAATCAATCGGTAATCGACAACCGTAGCCTGTATGCCTCCCTGACTGACACGCATACGCTCAATGACGCGATTTGACGAGGTGAGCATCAGCGCCCAGCACTCCTCGTGACCAACCCCTTCGAACAGAGGGCGCAACGTGCGCAGAGCGTCGGCTCCCGTTGCAATGCTCTCGACCTGCTCGCCTTCGATGGCAGCGATGCGACGACCCAACTCGGCTGCGGCTGCAACCTTCGTGGCATTGCGCAGACCAAAGCCCTCGCACATACGCAGACGCGGAAGGTCCATCTCGGAAATCTCGGCCAACGTGTGGCGCGATAGAAGTCGCTCGGCGAGCGATGCATCGTCGGTCAGCACTGCGACCAACTCGGCATCGGTAAGGTTGCCGACACCATAGATTCCGACCTTGTCGCGAAGAGTCTTCATATTGTCGATTATTTGTTGTTGTCGAGACGGTCGAGCTGGTCGAGAAGTCGTGCGCATTGCTCGTCGCTAAATTCGAGTGCAACCGACTTTGCAGTACTCTGCTCGGCCTCCTTCTTCGATTCGCCTATGCCGTGGCCGCTCTCCAAGCCGTCGATGAGTACGACGCTGCGGAAACTGTGCGCTCCGGCACTCGACCCATTGGTTGCGCTACGCGTGCGGAATACGACCGCGTGGTGGTTCTTCTGACCCCACTCGATAAGGCGACTCTTGAAGTCGGTCTCAACTTCATCGACCTCCTCCAACGATAGGAATTGCTGGTATATGTAGTTGATAAGCAGTCGATTGGTGAAGTCGTAGCCCTGGTCGAGATAGATTGCACCCATCATAGCCTCGAAGGCGTCGCCAAAGATGTGTTTCTGGGAGAAATTGACCGAACGGTTGCAGATGATACACTCATCGAGGCCAATCTTCTTGGCTATGCCGTTGAGTGATTGACGCGATACGATTTTCGAGCGGAGTTGAGTCAATCGGCCCTCGTCATATTCGGGATACTCGATGAACAGGTAGTCCGAAGTGACGCTCTCGATAACGGCATCGCCCAAAAATTCGAGTCGCTCGTTGTTGATGGTGTGACCCTCGACCGTAATCGAAGCCGATTTGTGGATTAGGGCCAACTTGTACAATTCGATATTGTGCGGTATGAAGCCGAACATATCGTCAATCATACGATAGTATGTTTTATCGCGTCCGAAATTTCGTTTTATCGGACGAAGCAGAAAATCAAACACTTGTCAAATGGTATTATAACTTTCGGAAGACAACGGTCGAGTTGTGGCCACCAAAGCCAAAGGTGTTGCTCATAGCAACCTTCACGTCGCGCTGTTGAGCCTTGCCGATAGTAAGGTTGAGTTTTGGGTCGATTTGAGGGTCTACCTCCTCGACGTTGATTGTCGGAGGAACTATGCCTTTGTCGATAGCGAAGATGCAAGCCAAAGCCTCAATCGCAGCCGTAGCACCGAGCAAGTGACCCGTCATCGACTTGGTTGAGGAGATGTTCATCTTGTAGGCATCGTCACCGAACAGGCCTTTGATAGCCGTAATCTCGGCCAAGTCGCCGAGCGGAGTGCTTGTTCCGTGAGCATTGAGGTAATCGACATCGGCAGTTGTGATACCGGCATCTTCCAAGGCCAAACGCATAGACATCATAGCGCCTTTGCCATCGGCACAAGGGGCTGTCATATGGTAGGCATCGGCCGACATACCGCTACCTGCAACCTCGCAATAGATTTTGGCACCACGGGCCTTTGCGTGCTCCAACTCCTCGAAGATGAGCGCACCGGCACCCTCGGCGATTACAAATCCGTCGCGCGTAGTGTCGAACGGACGCGATGCGTGTTGAGGGTCGTCGTTGCGGGTCGAAAGGGCGTGCATCGAGGCAAAAGCACCGAGGCTTGGGATTACGACAGGGGCCTCCGAGCCACCTGTAACAATCATATCGGCCTTGCCCCAACGAACGAGGTTCAGCGCATCAATCATTGCGTGGTTTGACGACGCACAGGCCGAACAAACGCAGTAGTTCGGGCCGGTGAAGCCGTATTTGATTGAGATGTGACCGGCCGTAAGGTCGGCAATCATCTTTGGTACAAAAAACGGACTGAACCGTGGGGTTCCGTCCCCCGCAGCCCAGTCCATAATTTCGTCGTGGAAAGTTTGCATACCGCCAACACCCGAGGCCCAAATAACGCCTACACGCTCCTTGTTGAGCGACTCCATATCAATCCCTGCATCGGCCACAGCCTCGTCGGCAGCAACCAGAGCGAATTGGCAGAAGCGGTCGTATTTGCGAAGGTCGCGACGGTCGAAATAGGCCGAAGCGTCGAAATTCTTAACCTCGCAAGCAATTCGAGATTTGAATTTGGTTGCATCGAAAAGCGTAATTTCGCCAGCTCCACTTACTCCCTGTTCGAGGTTCTTGAAATACTCCTCGATATTGTTGCCAATAGGGTTTATCGTACCAATGCCGGTTACTACTACTCTCCTCTGCTCCATCTCTCCTTGTTAAATAGTGTTGTGGTATTAATGCAAATTTCCCGAACTATATCGAAGTAGTCGTTACTCGATATTCAACTCCTCTTTGTGAGCCTCGAGATAGTCGATAACGTCGCCAACAGTCTGGAACTTCTCGGCAACGTCCTCTGGAATCTGGATTCCGAAGACCTTCTCGAACTCCATCATCAACTCTACGTTGTCCAACGAGTCAGCACCAAGAGTGTTGGTGAAACTTGCTTCTGGAGTAACCTCCG
>JAGBWT010000111.1 GCA_017629615.1 Alistipes sp.
CGAACTCCAAAGTACAGATAGAATGTGTAATCTGCTCGATAGAGTCACTCTGACCGTGTGCATAGTCATACATAGGGTAGATGCACCACTTATTACCTGTGCGATGGTGCTCAGCGTGAAGGATACGATACATAATAGGGTCGCGGAAGAGCATATTAGGGTGTGCCATATCAATCTTGGCACGCAACACCTTCTCGCCATCGGCAAACTCGCCCGCACGCATACGCTCGAACAGGTCGAGGTTCTCCTCTACCGAGCGGTCGCGCCAAGGCGACGGCTTACCCGGCTCCGAGACCGTTCCGCGATTGAGACGAATCTCCTCCTGCGTCTGGTCATCGACATAGGCCAAGCCCTTCTTGATAAGCACCACAGCCCAATCGTAGAGCTGGTCGAAGTAGTCCGATGCATAACGCTCGATAGCCCAATCGAAACCAAGCCACTTGATGTCGCGTTTAATCGACTCGACATACTCGGTGTCCTCCTTTACGGGGTTGGTGTCGTCGAAACGAAGGTTGCACTTGCCACCATATTTCTTTGCCAAACCGAAGTTGATGCAGATACTCTTTGCGTGGCCGATATGGAGGTAGCCGTTAGGCTCGGGTGGAAATCGCGTCTGAACGTGCGACAAACCGTTTGCTATCGACTCCTCGATAATCTCTTCGAGAAAATTCAAAGATTTCTCCTTGACTTCATTTACCTCTGTTGTCATAACGAAATATTCTATTTTTTGTGATTTGCTTTGTTGTATATGGTCGGACAAATCGTTGCCGAGAGTCCGATAAGTTGCTGACAGTACATTCGTTGCCCGTTATATTGGAGCGCAATCTCGGCGCGGACCTTTATGTGGTCCTTGACGAACGACCGCTCGTAACCGATGCCTGTGCGGTTGTATATCTTGTGGCGTGTGCCGTAGAACGGGTCGGCAGCATAGAGATTGTCGGCATAAGGCTCGCCGTCGTTGCCAATAGAGTTGAATAGAGGCATCTGGTTTGCACCAACATAGAGGTTGTTGTCGATAAAAACACCCCAGCGCGACATACGGAAATATAACTCTCCACCTGCGGGTATCAACCAACCCCCCCCCTCAACTTTTCGGTCGCGCTGCAACGACACGAGGCCGCCGAGTCGAATATCGAAGTCGAAGTAGGCGTTGAACTTTACACCGACGTACGGATTTACCAATACATTATCCACGACATTGCCATAGAAGGTTGATTTGTTGGCAAAGTGTTGGAGCGACAGCGCACCACCGGCATAGAATATATCGGCAAAATTGCCACCACCGGCCACCAAAACCCTGAACTTCTCGCGTGTCTCGGCCGAATAGAGACCCTCCCAATCGACCGCAAGTTCGGCAAACGACGAATTGCGACCCGTGTAGCGGAGCGCAATACCCTGCACGAGGTTGTGGTATATCAGATACGAGTCGCTGAAAAATGCTCTCGAATAGTGGCCGACCAACTTCTCGCGCGGAAAGATACCGGCATTGGCACCGAAACGGTTGTTGCTGAATTGGTAGTAGGCCACAAAGTCGGCCTCGTCGATAAATCGCGAAGAACCGAAATCTTTGAGCAACTCCGCACCGACGACAACCGAGTGCTTGCCGTTCCATCGGTAGCCGAGCGCAGGCGTTACACGCACAGCAAATATGGTGCGCGATTCGCCAACATCGCTACCCGTATGCTCGGTATTGTCGAAGTGGGTCGATACCTCTCCGTCGAAGTATAACTCTTGTGCCGAAGCGACCCAGGCCGAGCAGGCGATAAGCAGCGTTATGAGTAGTTTTTTGTACATTTCGAAGCCTCTTTGCGACTATTGTTCCAAATATCTGTCAAAAATAGGTAAAATATTTTGAATTGTTTTTATTTTTGCACTAAATATCGAAACTAATGAGAAAAATTACCAACGAAGAGCTCGGCCGACCATCAATCGAAGAGTTCTCGAAGCAACAGAAGATGCCCGTTGTCGTCGTGCTTGACAATGTGCGCTCGGCCCAAAATGTAGGCTCGTTTTTCCGTACGGGCGACGCCTTTGCCGTTGAGCGTGTTGCCCTTTGCGGTATCACCGCAACTCCGCCTTCGCGCGAGATTCACAAGAGTTCGCTCGGTGCCGAATTTTCGGTTGCGTGGCAGCACTTCGCAACTACTGTCGAGTGCGTGCAATCGCTTAAAAGCGAAGGGTATACAATCGTCGCCATCGAGCAGGTCGAGGGCGCTGCGATGCTCGACGAGTTTGCTCCACAGGTGGGCAAGAAATATGCACTTGTTTTCGGTAACGAGGTCGAGGGTGTGGCGCAGGAGGTTGTCGATATGTGCGACTCGGCTATCGAGATACCGCAGCTCGGCACCAAACACTCGCTTAATGTCTCGGTTTCGGGTGGCGTGGTGCTGTGGAAATTCTTTGAGAATTTACGATAGAGGGCAGAAGTGAGATGGCAATGAATGACAATCGCTCCCATAGGTCGCTGAATGACAATAAATGGCAATCGTTCGCTTACGCTCACTTAATGACAAGCCGATAAATTGTTATTAAGCAGTCATAGACTGTGCTGCCATTTGCTGCCATTAAGGGCATAGCCCGAATGCCATTAAATGCCCTTGTCCTAAAAGCAATATCGCCGAGCAGGGAACTTTCCGCTCGGCGATAATTGTTAGCATTACAAGGCTTATTAATGTTCTTCTTATCTTTTTTCCTTTTTAATCCTATCGTTGTCAGCACCTATCGAACACTTATATGTTGTATAAAAGCAATTTGTGGCAGCGTGTTTGTAGATTCTAATATTAGGATAGTAACCAATCTTCTTTCCATTACAATCCGTATCAAACTCTGCAATGTAGGCATAACCATCTCCATCATAGATGTTGAGATATTGGCTGACATAGAATGTATTGACAATAGGCACAGACTCTCCATTGATATTAAAGACAA
>JAGBWT010000112.1 GCA_017629615.1 Alistipes sp.
ACATTGTGCAATCGCCTCTTCACCGGCATAGACCTTTATCGGGTAGTTGGCCAAAGCCTCGCAGAGGTTGCCATAGAGCGACTCGTCGGCTATGACAACATTGTCGGCCCCAAACTCTATGGCTTGGGTGGCAAGTTGTTGCCAATTGCGATGGGCCGTTAGGGTTACTATCTCGAAGAGTTCGGGGTTCTCGCGGACGATGTCGAGTGTCTGTACGCCAATCGAGCCGGTAGAGCCGAGTAGTGCTATTCGTTGTTTCATAGTTGGTTATCTTCTGTTAGAATACTATATACGATTCGGGGTTAAGTGGCTTGGAGTTGTTCCATAACTCAAATTCGAACATCTCGTCCGACTTCTCCTCGACCGAAGAGTAGCCGATGACCTCGCCCGTTGCAAGGCGCTGGCCTTTGGCGACGATGGTGCTCGATAGGTTGCGGTATATCGACAACATACCGTTGTCGTGCTGTATGCCGATGGTGTGACCTCGGTCGGGTTGCCAATCGACAATCGTTGCTGTGCCACCGGCAATAGCCGAAATGGGGGCTTCGGGTGCGCCGGCCATACGGATACCGTAGAGGCCAATTTTGGCGTTAAATCGCTCCGAAATGATGCCCTCCATAGGTTTTATGGCGTTGATGTTGCTCCTTACGCTTTGTTGCTTGTTGAGTGCATAAGGGCCATCGGCCTCCAATTCGCGACGCAACAAAGAGTCGGCTTGCGATGGTGGAACGATGCCTCGGTGTTGGCGGACAGAGTCGAGCGCAACGCTACGCATTGCAGGGGTCTTGCCATCGACGACGAGTATGCGGTTCTCGTTGTAGATGAGCATATCGTTCATCTTGCGTTCGAGCGAGTCGATGCGTATCAGGTTGCGTATCAGCGTCTCGCGCGACTTGCTCGCATCGGTGCGATAGCCCGGAAGCAGGTCGAGCAGTGGGGTGTATGCCACAAGCAGAAGCAGCGTGGCAAAGACGATGCTCACTATTGCTATCGATACGGTCACCATACCGAGTGGCGAGAGGTGGGTGTGCCATCTTTCGCTCTTCGATTCGGGGTCGCTGATGCTTATGCGATGCTTGCGGCCCAGATTGCGACACCAGGTTATGAGGGAGTTAATGCCTTTCATATGCGAATATTTCTTACAAAGGTAAGAAAAGAGTGTCGATTTGCCAAATTGCCAACCGCAAAGATTGCAAAAAGGGCAATAATTGGGCAAAATTTCTCTCTGCGTTTGTTGCAGTTGGCCGAAGTGCGTGGTTGTTGTGGCTCTTTTGGGCTGTTGTCTTGCAAAATTGGTAAAAAAGGCCTAATTTTGTGGTGATTTATGCGCCTATGCGCGCGAGGTCCTGTTTTTGAGTATTAACCAAACATAGCGGATATGAAGAGTTATATCAGAATTTTTATCGTCACCGTGGTCCTGACCATCGTGTCGTGCGGTGTGCTGACCGCCTCCGAGAAGAGTCGTTTTGTCAAGCGATACAAGGCTTTTGTCGAGGAGTTTGTCGAGGAGTGCAAGGAGTACGATGCCAAAGATTGGGAGAAGGCTATCGAGCGATACGAAAAGGAGATTGCCGAGTATAAGCGCCTTTTGGTCGATATGACTGACGAGGAGCGTCAAATCATCAACGACCTCAATGCCGAGGTTAATGCCAAGGTCGTGAAGCGTAAGATGAAGAGGGCTGGTCGTGAGATTGAGGCAACGTGGGACGAGGCCATCAAAACTATCAAAAAACTTTTGGATTAAGGAACAATATAAAAAACATAACAACAATGGTAAAACCAACACTTCTTGTGCTTGCTGCGGGTATGGGCTCGCGCTATGGCTCGCTCAAACAGATGGACGGAGTAGGTCCTAACGGCGAGGCTATTATCGACTATTCGGTATTCGATGCAATTCGTGCCGGATTTGGAAAGGTTGTATTCGTTATTCGTCACTCATTTGCCGACGACTTTACGGCGGTCTTCAATGCCGAGCGTTTTGGTGGTCGCTTTGAGTTAGAGTATGTATATCCGGAGTTGGAAAATCTTCCCGAGGGCTTCGCTGTTCCCGAGGGTCGCGAAAAGCCGTGGGGTACCAACCACGCTGTGATGATGGCCGCTTCGGCTATCGACACTCCGTTTGCGGTAATCAATGCCGACGACTTCTATGGCGAAGATGCCTACAAGGTTATCGGTGGCTACCTCTCGCAGTTGGAGGGTAGCGAAGGTCGCTACTGTATGGTTGGCTACGAGGTCAATAAGACCTTGTCGGAAAACGGTACGGTGTCGCGAGGCGTATGTACGGTCGATGCGGAGGGTAATCTGACGTCGATGGTCGAGCGTACGAAGATTGAGCGCAATGCTGCGGGCGAAATCGTCTTCCACGACTTGGGCGACGATGTGGTTTTGGAGGAGAATACACCGGTTTCGATGAACCTCTTTGGCTTCACACCCGACTACTTCACCCATTCGGAGGCGGCCTTCAAGGAGTTCCTCTCGGCCGAGACTACCAAGACCAATCTCAAAGCCGAGTTCTTTATTCCGCTTATGGTCAATCGCCTTATCGGTGGCGGTGTAGCCAAGATGAAGGTGCTTTCGACCTCGGCAAAGTGGTTTGGAGTAACCTATAAGGAGGATAAGCCGCAGTTGATGGCCAAAATCGAGGCCTTGATTGCCGATGGCGTATATCCTCGCAATCTGTGGGAGTAATACGGGTTGCACCCCAAAAGAGAGTTTATAATCTATAATTTTAGAGACTGATGAAACAAGTAAGAGTTCGCTTTGCGCCAAGCCCAACGGGTCCGCTTCATATTGGCGGTGTGCGCACGGCATTATATAACTATCTGTTTGCCCGTCACCACGGCGGTAAGATGATTTTGCGTATCGAGGATACCGATTCGCAGCGTTTTGTCGAGGGTGCCGAGGAGTATATTATCGAGTCGCTCAAATGGTGCGGTATCGAGATTGACGAGGGTGTCGGCTATGGCGGTCCTCACGCTCCATATCGTCAGAGCGAGCGTCGCGAGATATACCTCAAATATGCCAAGCAGTTGGTCGATGCGGGTTGGGCATACTACGCATTCGATACCTCGGAGGAGTTGGAGGTATTGCGTAAGCAGTACGAGGAGCGAGGCGAGACCTTTGCCTACAACTCAAAGGTGCGCACCGTGTTGCCAACGTCGCTTTCGCTCTCGGCCGAGGAGGTTGAGGCGCGAATCGCACGCGGCGATGTGTGGGTTGTTCGTTTCAAGATGCCGGAGAACGAGGTTGTGAAGATGCACGACCTTATTCGTGGCGATGTCGAGGTCAATACCTCGACGCTCGACGACAAGGTTCTCTACAAGTCGGTCGATGCACTTCCGACCTACCACCTTGCCAATATCGTCGATGACCACTTGATGGAGATTTCGCACGTTATTCGTGGCGAGGAGTGGTTGCCGTCGTTGCCACTTCACTATCTGCTCTATCGTGCATTTGGTTGGAGCGATACGCAACCCGAATTTGCTCACCTTCCGCTTTTGCTCAAACCTACGGGTGGCGGTAAGCTCTCGAAGCGCGATGGCGATAAGATGGGCTTCCCTGTATTCCCGCTCTATTGGGTTTCGCCAACGGGCGATACGGCTCACGGCTATCGTGAGGATGGGTATTTCCCAGAGGCCTTTATCAATATGCTCGCACTCTTGGGCTGGAATCCGGGTACGGAACAGGAGATTTTCTCGATGCAGGAACTGATTGACTCCTTCTCGCTCGACCGCGTGTCGAAGTCGGGAGCTCGTTTCCAACCCGACAAGGCAAAGTGGTTCAATGCTCAATATATGCACAACAAGAGCGCCGAGGAGTTGGCTACACTCTATCAGCCGATTTTGCGTGAGCACGGTGTCGAGGTGTCGGACGAGGTTGCAGGTCGTGCGGCCTATATTATGCGTGAGCGTGCAACATTTGTTGGCGATTTGTGGGATTTAACCTCCTACTTCTTCGTTGCTCCAACCGAGTACGAGGAGAAGCAGGTCCGCAAATATTGGAAGGGCGACAATCCTGCCCACTTGGCCGAGGTACGCGAGGTTTTGGCCTCGATTGACGACTTCTCGCTCGAAAATACCGAGCGTATCGTTCACGCTTGGATTGAGGAGAAGGGCTATGGAATGGGTCAGATTATGAATACCTTGCGTTTGGCTTTGGTCGGTGCGGGTAAAGGTCCTGGTATGTACGATGTAACATCGTTCATAGGCAAGGAGGAGTGCTTGAAGCGTATCGACTACATTCTCGCCAATCTTAAACCAGCCGATGTCGAGTAGTATGACTATCGAACAACATATTTGGGGCGTTACGCCAGAAGGCGAGGCTATCGTAATCTATACGATGCGCAATGAGCGTGGTAGCGAGGTGCAACTATGCAATGTCGGTGCAGCTCTGGTGTCGGTTAAGTTTGCCGACCGTGACGGTAAAATCGACGATGTAGTTCTCGGCTACCGCAACGCTTTGAGCTATATCGGCGATGGTGCTGCGTGTGGCAAGAGTGTTGGTCGTGTTGCCAACCGCATTGCCGGAGGTCGTATGACTGTTGAGGGCGTGGAATATCGCCTCGAAGTGAATAACGGTCCTAATCACCTGCACGGTGGAACGAAGGGCTTTGCTAACCGTCTGTGGGAGTCGCACGTCGAGGTTAATCGAGTGGTTTTCGACCTCTTCTCGGAAGATGGTGACCAGGGCTATCCTCACGAGGTTGTGGCCGAGGTTATCTACGATTTCGACGATGAGGACGCTCTCGAAATAACCTTCAAAGCCAAGAGTAGTGGCACAACGCCTATCAACCTTACCAATCACGCCTATTGGAATCTCGCAGGCGAGTCGAGTGGTACGATTTTCGACCACGAGTTGCAACTCAACGCTTCGCACGTCTTGGAGTACGACTATGTCCAAATCCCAACGGGCCGACTGCTCGATGTCACCGATACGGTGATGGATTTCCGCAAGCCTCGTCGCTTGGGCGATGGCATTGCCGATACCTTTAACCACCTGCAAGAGTATCGTGGCTACGACCACTACTTTGTCGTTGATGGTTGGCAGAAGAATATACTTGGCGAGGTGGGCGTATTGCGTGACCCTCACTCTGGTCGTGCTGTGCGTATCCTCTCATCGCAACCCGGCTGTATGCTCTATACGGGTAACTATCTGGGTAGCTCACCCGAATCAAAGTCGGGCGGTCGATACTCCGACTATGCCGGAGTTGCTATCGAGTGCCAGGGCTATCCCGATGCAGTTAATCACTCCGAGTTTCCGTCGGTGTTGGTGCGAGAGGGGGAGTTGTATTGTCAGAAGATAGTCTACCAGCTTTTGGTATTATAGCAGGCCATATACTGCCGCTAATAAAAAAGCCGCCAATGGGACGTACAATAAGTACTACCCATCGGTGGCTTTTTTTTCCAAAGTCGTATAACAAGGTGATTTCTGCGTTATGCTTGCCCGAAAAATCATCACATACGTCGAGTATGCTCTGGTCTTTCGGGCTTCGCAAGCCTTGAAATCCCTCTTGTTATACGACTTTGATAATTTCGCTCTTTTATCTATGCCAACGCAATACGGTTGCCGTGCGCGAGGTGTTGTAGAGGCGGATATAGTGATGCAGGTTGCCGTCGTCGTCGCGCTCCGAGTAGGAGAAGTGTTCGACTGCGGTAT
>JAGBWT010000113.1 GCA_017629615.1 Alistipes sp.
CGCCCAACACTGCGCAGTTGGTGGTAATCAGCGGAAGGAAGATACCCAACGCCTGATA
The DNA here is from genome assembly GCA_017629615.1 of Alistipes sp. The sequence goes on from JAGBWT010000113.1 coordinate 59, forward strand.
CAACGATGGCGACACCTTCTTCAATACAATCTCGACCATCTGCACCAGCGCGGCAATAACGAGGATAAAGACAATCGTCTGCATATACTCGATACCGAACGGTACGAGGATATAGGTCTGAATCAACCAAGTAACCACAGCCGACAACGCCATAACAAAGGTTACGGCTGCACCCATACCCATCGAGGTCTCGACCTTCGACGACACACCGAGGAAAGGGCAGATGCCGAGGAACTGCGCCAGCACGACGTTATTTACGAATATCGCGCCTATGATAATTGCGAAATATGTAATCTCCATAGCCCTATTTCTTTAAGAATTTGTTGAACAATACCATCAAAAAGCCCAGCACCATAAAACCGCCCGGTGCAAGGACAAATACGAGTGGCATATAATCGCCACAACCGAGGTCGTAGCCGAAGATTGAGCCACTACCCAGCACCTCACGCACCGCACCGATAACGGTAAGCGAGAGCGTAAAGCCCAAACCGATACCGACACCATCGAGAGCCGAATCAAAGACTCCGTTTTTCGATGCAAAGGCCTCGGCACGACCGAGGATAATGCAGTTCACGACAATCAGCGGAATAAAGACTCCGAGCGATGCGTAGAGCGCAGGAACAAAGGCCTGCATCAACATCTGGATAACGGTCACAAACGATGCGATGACTACGATAAACGCAGGAATACGCACTTTGTCGGGGATAAGGTTTTTGATTAGCGCAATCACCATATTCGACATAATCAGCACCGCCATCGTAGCCACACCCATACCAAAACCATTCTCGGCCGAGGTGGTCGTTCCGAGCGTAGGACACATACCCAAAACCAGCACGAAGGTTGGGTTCTCCTTCACAACGCCACGCCAAGTAAGGAGCAGCTTATCTTTCAAGAACATTGTTACTTTATTTGCCATAATTACTCCTCCTTTTCTGTTTTTGTTGCACCTGTGGTAGCGTGGATTTCGTTCTCCCAGCCGGCCACAACCTTAAATACCGCGTATGCGCGCGCAACAGCCTCGGCATAGGCACGCGACGAGATGGTAGCCGCAGTCAAAGCATCGACATCGCCACCGTCTTTCTTTACGGTCAGTTTGGTATTTGGAGCCTCCTTGCCCTGAATACTTGCCAAGAGAGGATTACCCTCCTCGGTCATCTTTGCACCCAAGCCCGGCGTCTCGGCCTGCTCCAACACATTGACGTTCAAGATTACGCCCTTCGTATCGAAGCCAACCATCAAGCGTACCAAGCCGCTAAAACCATTCTTTGTCTGCGACTCGATAGCGTAACCTACGACCTCTCCATCTTTTGTAGCCTTGTAGGCAACAATAGGCAACTCATCGGCCGTATGCTCGCTCTTTTCGGTAGCATCAAATTCGGGCAACACCTGCGCCAAAGCCTCCTTAACAGCCGCCTCCTTGGCTGCGCGAATAGGCTCGACGGTAATCATATTTACCAAGCCGACGCAAGCCGACGAGATGAGCGTGATGCAGAAAAGCACCAGCACCATATTTTTCAATGAACTCTTCATCTTGCGTCCCTCCTACTTTTTCGAGCCGAAACGGCGAGGTTTAACATACTTATTGATAAGAGGCACAACGCTATTCATAATCAGGATAGCGAACGACATACCCTCGGGATAGGCACCCCACAAGCGGATAATCATCGTGATTGCACCGATACCGACGCCATAGATAACCATACCCTTTGTGGTCATTGGCGAGGTCACATAGTCGGTAGCCATAAACACAGCACCAAGCACCACACCACCACAGAGCAGATGCAACAGCACATAGTTCGACACAAGGTGTGGTGTATCGAACGAGAATGCACCATAGATAGCCGCAAATGCTGCTACGGTAACGAAAATCGAGACAGGGATATGCCAGCTAATAACGCGACGCATCAAGAGGTAGGCAAAGCCGAGCAACAACGCCAAGGTTGCAATCTCGCCAAACGAGCCTGCCATATTTCCGACGAACATACCCAGCGCATCGTACTCGGCAACATTGAGCAGACCAGCCTTGGCCGCTGCCAACGGTGTAGCACCCGAGTAGGCATCGACAAAGCCCTCGGTCGAAGGCAATGCGAACGATGTCATCTGCACAGGATAGGCAATCAACAAGAATACACGCGCTACGATAGCAGGGTTAAACGGATTTTTACCAAGACCACCGAAAGGCATCTTCGCAACACCGATAGCAACCAAAGCACCGATAGCAACAACCCACAACGAGTCGTCGGTTGCCGGCATATTCATTGCCAACAGCAGACCCGTCACGACAGCCGAGAGGTTGGTTATGGTCTGCTTGCCACGCACCAAAAATTTCTGAATTAACGCTTCGAAAAGCACACAGCAGCCAATCGATACTGC
>JAGBWT010000114.1 GCA_017629615.1 Alistipes sp.
AAAACCTACAAAGGACAAGAACTCGAAAACATCTTCTTCCGCCCATCGTTCTGTGGCACTTCGGCCGAGGAGCTCGGTATCCGCGTCATCTACAATATGCCGATGCCGACAACCGTACAGGTATGGAGCCACTCCGAACACGTCTTGCAGCCATTCGCAAGCGGCTGGAACGGTGGCAACAACACCATTCGCCAGCAAAAGACGATTGATATGCAGAAGGTGAAGGCCGAGAGCGCATTTTCGGCCGAGGACTACTTCTCGATGGTATTCGAGAAAATCACCAACAGCGCCGATGTCAATCTTGGCGACCTGACAGGCACCGAACTCGAAAAGGCCGAGACCGAACTCTTCCGCAAGGCTATTGCCGAGGGTGTGCGTGCTACGATGTGGTTGGGCGACACTAATAGCGAACTCTCGCTGTTCAGTACCTTCAACGGCTTCTTCCACGCCATAAAGAAGTATATCGATGCGGGCGACGAGATTTACGCGACAAGTTACGACTTGGAGAATCCGATTTCGAGTGGCACCAAGGCCCTTGCCGAGTGCTGGACTACGGCCTCGAACGAGTTGCGTTCGTTGCGCTCGGAGGGCCACCTCGCCTACTTCGTAAGTTCCGACATCTACAACCAATACCTCGCCGACCTCGATGCGAAGGGTTGCGACTCGGCCTACATCGACTCAATCAACGGCCACTCGACACTCCTCTACCACGGTATTCCAATCTTCGAGGTTGCGCTCGACAAGTACGACAAAAACGCCTTCTCGTCGTTCTGCCTGCTCACCGACCGTCGCAACCTTGTACTCGCGCTCAACACCTCGGATATGCCGGAGAACGAGGTGCGTATGTGGTACAACCCCGACGAGATGGAGAACCGCCAGCGTGCAACCTTCCTCGCCGGTACCGAGGTTATCGACCCACGTCTCGTCTCGATTATCTACACGGTCTACTAATCGGCTATGACAAAGAGTCAAACCCACAAACCCATTGGCGGTGTAGCGCGAGTTGCGCTACACTCCGCCGATGCGGTGCGGGAGGTGTCGTTCGCGAGCGACGGAGAGTGCGCCATACTCTTCGGTGACGAGGCCACAGAGGTCGAACTGCTCGACGATGGCTCGACCTTTGTCGAGAAAATCACAACCGACACAGGCATTGCCCTCGTTCGGCATACGCTATCGCTCGTAGCCTCGCGCAATAGTGCCGAGGCGTGGCTCGACCCCGACTTTCTGCAACGCGCAACCCGCATCGGAGTCATTGCCGAGGTGGTGTTGAACGACGGTCGGGCCTTCGTAGTCGGCTACTCGCAGCACCTTACGACCGAGCAGCCACTGCGACTACGCGAGGCGACCATATCGTCGGGCGACACACCTCTCTGCTCGCCAACCGTCACACTCTGCCTAACCTCGACCGACGGCCACGCAGCCGCAAAACTAATTCAGACCTAAAACACACACTCTGCTATGGAAACAACTATCAACAAAGCGACCGTATGCGGCGTGGTCGATACCGCCCGCGACCCCTACACCTCTACCGCCTCGCGCGTCGAAAACCGCGACTTTTGGAGTTGGGGCAGCGACAACCGCTTTCCGCTGGCATTGGCCGCAATGTCGCGACGCTCGACCATACACCGCCGCATAATCAACGACAAGGCCGACTACATCTCGGGTAAGGGCTTTGCCTACGACCCTGCGATTGCGTTGCTTGGCCAGGTGGTCGAGCGCATCAATGGCGAGGGGGAGAGTCTGCGACAGATTATCAACAAGGTCGCCTTCGACCTCGCACTCTTCGGCAACGCATTTGTCGAGGTGGTGACCGACCCCGACCACTCCTTCCTCTCGCTCTACCACCACGACGCCTCGCACTGTCGCCTCGCGAAGGACTCGACCCATATCCTGCTCCACCACGATTGGGAGCATTTCTCCGCCAAGGAGGCTATATCGCTGCCACTCTACCCCGCCTTTGAGCGACAGAGCGACGGCTCGCTCCGCGCAATGGTCCATTACAAGGACTATGAGCCTTGCTACCAACACTATGGCGTACCGCCCTACATCGCAGGTATGAACGTCTCGGCCATCGCCTACAAGACCGACCGCTGGAACATCTCGCGCCTCGACAACTCGTTCCAACTCTCGGGCGTGATGATTCTCGACGAGGCAGCCGACAACGAGGCGACAGCCGAACGCCTTATTCGTGCAGCCGAGGAGCGTTTTGCAGGACACCCCGGGCAGGTCTTGTTTGTCGTCAAGGGCGGAAGCGAGAACGACCACTCGCGCTTTATCCCCATCACCTCGCAGAACGAGGGCGATTGGCAGGCTCTCCACGAACAGGCAACAAGCGATATTGTCGTCGCCCACTCGTGGTTTCGCTCACTCAGCGGCCTCGACTACTCGACGGGCTTCAACTCGGAGCGCATACTGCACGAGTACGAGATTGCGCTCAACACCGTTATCCTCGGACAGCAAGCCGAGATTATGGAGCCTATATCGCGCATCATAGCCGAGGTGCTGGGCATCGACACCTCGTCGCTCGAAATCATCAACCGCCCACCGACACGCTCGAAGCCCGTCTATATGCGCGTATGGGAGGCTCGCAAGGCCGATGGTCTCGACTACGACCCCGACGACGAAGCGCAACAGCAATTCCTGTCGGAGATAACCAAGTATAACATAACAAAAGTAGGATAATGAAGAGCCTGATTACCCCTGCACAAGTGGTGGCAACAGCCTTTGGCGACAGCGAATATATCGCACCCGAGGTGATTGTCGAGGCCGATATTACGGCCGCCTGCCACCACTACATCACCCCCATCATCGGCCCGACACTGCTCGAAGCACTACTCGATGGCCGCTACCCTGCGCTGCTCGACAACTATGTCGCTCCGGCACTCGCCTTTGCCGTGCGATGCTCGATTCAACCCTCGCTCAATGTCCGCACCTGCGAGCAGGGCCTCTCGCTCCCTATGGGCGGAGGCTCGGCTTCGACCACAGCGGCAGCCGAGGCGTTGGTCGCTTCGCTCCGACACCGCTGTCGCATATTGCGCTCACTGCTCTCCGACCACTTGGCCACCCACGCGGCCGACTACCCGGAGTATAACCCAAACAACGATTCAATGAAAAACTGTACTATCTATGGAGGCATTGTTCAAATACATTAACGGCGCACTGTTGGCCCTCATCTCGCTCGTTGCGCCCATTCGGCCTGTCGTACTCTGTGCGCTGGCCTTTATCATCGTCGATTTCGTAACCGGCACACTTGCCGACCGCACCTCGGCCAAGAGGGAGGGGCGAGCGTGGTTCTTCGAGAGCGGCAAAGCCCGTCGCACGATATTCAAGGCGGGATTTACGATTATCGCGATTGCGATGACGTGGCTGGTTGAGTGTTGCGTACTCGACTTTATGGAGTTGCACCTCACACGACTGCTTGCGGGTATGGTCTGCGGCGTCGAGATGTGGTCGATACTCGAAAACGCCTCGGTACTCTCCGACTCGCGTCTCTTCGAGTGGTTGCGTCGCTACGTTCGTCGCAAGATAGAGAGGGAGGTGGGTGATGAACTCTAAACCTCTGTCGCGCGGACTGCGCAACCTCAACCCGGGGAATATCCGACACTCGAAGGTGCGCTACCGCGACGAGGTTACGCCGAGCCGCGATGCCGAGTTTCGTGAGTTTCGCACCATCGAGGCGGGCTATCGGGCGATGTTCGTTCTGCTCCACACCTACCGCCTCAAACACGGCTGCACAACCCTTCGCGAGATGATTTCGCGCTACGCCCCACCCTCCGAGAACAACACCTCGGCCTACATTCGACGCGTGGCTTCGCAGAGCGGCATCGACCCCGACTCGCCCATCGACACACTCGACGGAGAGCAGATGCGCCCGATAGTCGAGGCGATGTCGGCTGTCGAAAATGGCGTGAAGGCCGTAGCCTCGCAGGTCGAAGGCGGGTGGAGGAGTTTTGTTGCCGATTTCGGAAAATAGCGGTATATTTGTGGTAGCAAAACATCATCGCTAACCTCAACCGCTGTGCAATTCTCGTTTCGCAAAATAACCCAATACATTGGCACGATGCCGATGGCTGCGATTGCTCTATCGTTGGCCGTCGGCATTGCTATTTCCGACGGTTTGGCACTGACTGCGCCGATATGGTTCGGACTTGGTGTGGTTGCGTTGCTGACCCTGCCACTATTTGCGAAGCGACTGCGGATAGCGGCCATAGCAACGGTCTTTGTCGCCATTGGCGGAGGCGTCGAGGCTCTGCACACCACCTCAACCCCACCCCTCTCGGAGCCGGTTGAACTCCTCTTGCACTTCGACACCGACAGCCAACAACGCGAGAGTGGCACAACGGCCAACGCCACAATCGTCGGCAGCAACAGGGGTGGCACATCGGCCCGACTACGCATATATAGCGACTCGACGCTGCGCTTCAAGGCGGGCGAGAGGGTCGTGGCGCAAAGTGTCATTCGCCCCTTCACCACGCACTACCCACGATATGCGCTGATGATGCAACGGCTCGGCTTTGTCGGCTACGCATACCTCTCGCCCCACAACACCGCCCTCTCGGCCACCCACACACCAACGCTCCACCAAATGGCAACCGAGCGCCTGCGAAGCCTACTCCCCGACGACGAGGCACGAAGCGTTGTGCTGTCGATGGGTACGGGCTATCGCAACGAGATTAGACCCGAGACTTCGCAATACTACCTGACAACCGCCGCAGCCCATCTGCTTGCCGTGTCGGGCCTGCACGTCGGCATCGTATGCGTGCTGCTCAACCTATTGTTCTGGCCACTCGTGTTGGTTTGGCGAGGCAATGTGTGGCGCTCGATACTTGTGGTTGTGGCAATTTGGGGCTATGTCGCCTTGTGTGATTGGTCGCCCAGCGCAACAAGGGCCGCACTGATGTTCAGCGCACTCCAACTCTCGCTCTTTGGTGCTTATAGATACAACAGCGGCAACAACCTCTGCTCGATAGTCGCAGTGTTGCTACTTATCTCACCGCAACTGCTCTTCGACGTCGGTTTTCAACTCTCGTTCGTGGCCGTTGCCTCTATCATCTTTTGGTATATACCCCTCGCACACCTCTTCAAGACGCGATGGACGGCCGTAAATATGTTGCTCCACACACTCCTTGTCGGAGTCACAACCACGCTCGCTACCGCACCCATAATATCCTACACCTTCGGCACAATTTCGCTCTGTGGTATTGTACTCAACCTGCCACTTATCGCCATTGCCAACGTCGTCGTATTCTGCTCGGTCGGTGCACTCCTACTCCCCAACCCCCTTGCTCGCCTCGTGGCCGAGTGTGCGCATCGGTTTGCCGATTGGCAGAACGCAATAGTCGAGGCGGCAGCAACAAGCAACGCGGGCTACTACGACTACTCGGCCCCGTGGTGGCTTGTAGTGCTGCTCTATGCCCTCGCACTCACCGCCACAATCCTCGCAAAGGGCTTTGTGGTGCGACAGACGGAGAGGAGGTTTGTTGGGTAGAGAGGGGAGATTGGGGAGGCTGGAAGATTAGGGTCGTTAAGGGCGTTAGTGTCGTTAGTGTCGTTAGGGGTAAAATGGGTAGATTGAGTAGATTGAGTAGTCTGGGTAGC
>JAGBWT010000115.1 GCA_017629615.1 Alistipes sp.
AGCCACATATGCAACATCGGCATCAACCCTTGTCAAGCGTTCAACGCTACCTCTCGAAATGGAGTAGAGATAGAGATTCTTGTATCCATCACGATTGTCGGTTGTGTAGATGAAACGGTCGTTGTCGATGAATCGAATCGGATTTTGAGGCTCTATCCAACGCTCGTTCTGCTCGGTGAGCAGAGTCTTGATAAACTTACCCGTCTGGGCGCAGTAGGCGTTCAGATGCATATCCTTCTGTGCGCGGTTGAGCACCTGCACATAGATAGTCTTCGAATCGGGCGACCACGAGACATTTGTCAGATATCGCTCCTCGTCGAAGTCGGTTACGCTCAGGTAGACAACCCTTTGTGTCGCTACATCATAGACTCCCACCGACACTCGCTCCGATGGCTGACCATTCATAGGATACTTTATCTCCAGCAGATAATTTCCTTTCATCGAGGTAATATCCGTCAACGGATAGGTCGCAACCTTCGACTCATCTTTCTGATAGAATGCCACGCGCGAATTATCGGGCGATGGGAACAATCCTCCCTCAATGCCGAACTCATTGCGCGAAACAGATTGTCCGCAAACGATATTTTTGTCGGCAAAGTCGGTTATATTGTGTTTCTGACCTTCGCCATCGTACCACACCACATTATTGTCCTTTATGCTCGCCTTGTTGCGAAATGGGTTGGGCATACCGATAAGGATTGGCTTGCTCGACAGCAACTTTCCTGTGCGAATGTCGTACTGCTCAATCTCTTTGCCGTTGGTGTGTTCGTAGATTGCCGAGTTCTCCTTATTGAAGCGTATGTCGTAGTTCTGCGGTACGAGGTCGCGATTGAGTATGGCATCCTCCATTGTCAGCAATCGTCGCTCCTCGGCCAGTGCGACCAACGTTGTTGCGACGAGCAAGAGAAGTGTTAGCAGGAGTCGTTTCATCGTTAGAATAGATATTTTTGGGTCTTGATACGTTCGATATATACCTCAATCTCCTTCCACGCCTCTTCACCGAGTGTTGTGCCGACAACCTCGATAACCTTGCCGGCTGTGATTGCTCCAATCGTACCACATTGGCGCAACGATAACCCTTCGCATAGGCCATACATAAAACCTGCTGCGTAGAAGTCGCCCGCACCTGTTGTATCGACGCGTTTGGCTGCTGCCATAATGCCGACGTGAATTACCTCGCCGTTGTACTTTATGAGCGCACCGCGCATACCAATCTTGACGATGGCAAGTGGGGCCAACTCCGATATGTATTGCAGTGCGTTGATTGGTTCTGCCTCGCCCGAAAAGACCTTTGCTTCGTCTTCGTTGGCAAAGACTATATCGACATAGCTGCTGACGAGCTTACGCAGGAAGTCGAGGTTCTCCTCAACGACGTTGAAACTTGCAAGGTCTATGGCGACGTGCAGACCGCACTCCTTGGCGCGACGTGCAACCGACTCGATAAGCGAGTGGTCTTGTACCAAATAGCCCTCGACATAGAGGCAATCGTAACCCTCGAATACGGAGTTGGAAATCTCGTCGGCCTTCATCTCCAACGCTGCGCCGAGATGCGTGAGCATTGTACGCTCGCCATCGGGCGATATGAGCGATACACATTTGCCGGAGCGATGTTCGCCACGGAAGATTACGGGTTCGATACCGAGATTTTCGAGCGCCTTCTCGAAGAAGTCGCCTGTCGTATCCTTACCGACTTTGCCGATAAATCCGACTTTGGTGCCAAGGCGTGCCATCGCGCGGATTGTATTGTCGGCCGAGCCACCGAGCGATAACGAATAGGGTAGGCCTGCTACCGATTTCGATATTTCGGATTGCAAGTGGCTATCGACGAGCGACATCGAGCCTTTTGCTATATTATAGGTGCCGAGTACGGCGTCGGATTTGAGGTTTACAAGCATATCGGTCAGTGCGTTACCGATGCCAATTACTCTCTTCATAAATTGTGTTTGGTTTTTAGTGTGGGTTATATTGAAAGTATCTTTACAAGTTCGATGTTGTCGCGTTTGACGCTTTTGGTGTGGCTCAACGCCTGGGTAAATGGAATGTATGCCGTTTCGCCATTCTTTACACCGACGATGATGTTGCGCTGACCTTCGCGCAGAGCCTCGATAGCCGCAGCTCCAAGTCGCGAAGCGAGTATGCGGTCGGCAGCAGTTGGTGAGCCTCCGCGTTGCAGGTGACCGAGTATCGTGACGCGAGCATCGTATTGCGGAAACTCCTGCTCGACGCGCTTGGCAAGCCCCATAGCGCCTCCGTTCGCAGGGTTCTCGGCTACGAGAACGATGGCCGAGTTCTTGCTTTTGCGGAAACCATTGTCGATAAGCACTTTGAGTTGGTCGGCCTCGGTCTCGGCTTCGGGTATAATGGCGGCTTCGGCTCCTGCCGCAATAGCACCATTGAGTGCCAAATAGCCGGCCGTGTGACCCATAACCTCGACAAAGAAGAGTCGCTCGTGCGATGTTGCCGTGTCGCGCAATTTGTCCACAGCATCGACAATCGTATTGAGTGCTGTGTCGTAGCCGATGGTGCTATCCGTTCCCGAGAGGTCGTTGTCGATAGTTCCAGGTAGGCCGACAATCGGAATATCAAACTCCTCGGCAAAGATTCGTGCGCCCGAGATTGTGCCGTCACCACCGATAACCACAAGAGCATCGATGTTGGCCGCACGCATATTCCGATATGCCAAAGCGCGACCCTCGACCGTGCGAAATTCGTTGCATCGTGCGGTTTTGAGGATAGTACCGCCTCGTTGTATGATATTGCTGACGCTCTCGGAGTGAAAATCGACAATCTCGCCCGTTATCAGACCCTTGTAGCCGCGCATAATGCCCTTGACGTGCCAACCGTAGTTGATGGCGGTACGCGTCACGGCTCTGATTGCGGCATTCATACCGGGGGCATCGCCTCCCGATGTGAGTATTCCTATGGTTTTTATTGTTGCCATATTTGGTTGCAGTGCAAATATCGTTCAAAGGTACAAAAAAAAGAGACACGAGCGAAATCTCGATGCCTCTTTGTGATAGGTTTTGTTTCGAATAGGATATTCAACCTCTCTATTGGTCGATGCTTGGTGCCGTAGGGTCGGCTACGAGCATCTTGTATTCGGTCGAATCGACAACCATAGCAGGCTCTTCGGCGGCTTCGCGAATCTCCGTTACAGCCTGCTCGATAATGGCTGGATTTACAACGGTTTCGATGGTTGCTGTACTGTCGCTAAACCAATCCTTAACACACTTTACACCTGTAAAAAGTGTGCAGGCGAGTAGCAAAATCCACATAATAAAGACTACGGCAAGTGTCCACCATTTAGGGCGACGCTCGATGATAAGCATCACGAAGAGGTAGATTGTCGAGATGAGCGGAATCAGAGCCAACGCGATAAGCATCATCATAAATATATTGCCACTATCGCCAAGTATCGAGCCAATCTCGCCGAGGTTGCCGACATTTATCAGGTCGGAGAATATGCCGAACAGACCTGCCAAAGCGACGATAATCAATCCGATAGATGTGATTGCGAGCGGAACAATGATAATGCCGACTACGATTTTGAGCATTATGAGTAGCGCTCGACCGAGGAAATGGACTACTTTGGCGAGTGTCGATTTTGCCTTCTGCTCGGTAGTTGCCGATGGGTGGTTGGCTATCGCGCTGGCGGTGCTGCGCTGGCCGTCCATTTCGAGCTTCTGACGGGCCGAAATGGCAGCCGGTACGGCAAACCACATAATCACATAGGATAGTATCAGTATCAGGAAGAGGTTTATCGAGAAGGTCGCTATTGCCGAGCCGACAAGCGGAATTACACCGGCAAACGAGCCGATAAGAGGCACGAACAACAATAGTCGAACTATCGAAGGGTCCATATTGAAGTAGCGGGCCAAACCTGCACATACGCCACCGAGTTTGGAGTTGCTCATATCGCGGTAGAGACGGCGTGGAATTCGAGCCTCCTTTGCCCCCTTTGGAGTGTTGTCGTCGCTGTCCGAAATCTCCTCTGCCGAGCCGAGTTGAGCGATGATATTCTCAACGAGTGGCAACGCAACGCTCTGCGACGAGTCGCTCTGGGTCGATAGTATCAATTCGGCTATGCGAGCCTCGATGTCGGCCAAAATCTCCTCTTTGTCGGGGTTGTCGGCATAGGCTGCTGCGAGTGAGTCGAGGTAGGCTTGGAGTCGGGCGTATGCTTCGTTGTCGAAGGTAAAGGCGATACCCGATATGCTGCAATTTGTGATTTCGTTCATAGTCTATTCTTGTTTTTTGATGGAACTTGCACCCGATGCCGATTCGAGTATCAGCTGGCAGTTACCCGAATAGGTTATCGATGAGGCTGATGAAGCCGAAGCCGAGAGGTGTTCGCTGCACTCTATTTTGGCCTTCGAAGTGCCATTGGCCTCGATGTTACAACTGCGTGCTTTGGCGGTTGCGCTCGATGCGCTATTGACCTGCAAATCGAGTTGGTCGACTTCGAAGTCGGAGGCGCGAAGCAGTGCAGCTCCGCTGATTTTGAGATTCGATTGCGCACATTTGCCCGACAGGGTGAGAGCCGAAGCACTCGAAATATCGCCCCGTAGCGAGTCGCAAACGGTCGTCAATTCGACTCGCGAAGCCCCCGAAGCGTTGATTGCAACGTGTGCGGCATTGGCCGAGAGCAAAATGCTCGAAGCGCTCGAAGCGTCGATTGTGAGTTCGCCGTCGATTGCAAGTTGCGGGTGTATGGTGACCGACGAGGCTTGCGAAGCCTTGATGGAGGTCAGTCGCTTGTTGTTGGGGATATAGACCTCTATAATATCATTGCGCGACAACTCTTGGTTGTTCTCAACGTCGGCCAAAAAGACCCCATCCTTGACCGATAGAGCAACGTGTGGCATAGCACGGCGTGAGGTGCGAATAACAATGTTGCCATCGGTTCGGTTCTCGACAATCAGGCGAATACGCTTTGCAATGCGTATAGAGCTAAATTGCATAGCGCTGCTTCGAGCCTCCATAATAATATCGTCGGAGGAGGCTGCAAAGCATACCGAGAAGGTGGCAATCGTAGCAAGCAGTGCGATAATATGGCGTTTCATAGCGCTTCGCTTATTGGTTTTGTTTGTTGCGGATTGAGTCGATTTGCTCAACGAGTGTAATCCAAGCCTCGTCGAGTTGAGCCAGATGACAACGACCTTCGTCAGTTAGTGCGTAGTATTTGCGCGGAGGTCCTTGTGGTGACTCCTCCCAACGGTATG
>JAGBWT010000116.1 GCA_017629615.1 Alistipes sp.
TCGTCACGACGGATATAGACCTGAATACGGCCCGTGTGGTCCTGCAACTCGAAGAACGATGCGCTACCCATAATACGACGGCTCATAATACGGCCGGCGATGGTCACCGCCTCGAACTTCTGTGGCTCGGCATCAAACTCGGCTGCAATCTGCGCAGCGGAGGCCGAAACATCGAATTTCTCGGCCGGATAAGGGTTGATTCCGAGGTCGCGCAACGCTTGGAGCGATTGACTACGCAGGTGTTCTAGTTCGCTTAAATGTTCCATATTTCTATCTTTTTATTGTTCTCTTCTTCGACTGCCAATGGCTATAAGCCATTATTTAGCCTGCAAATATACATCATTTCGAGAGTTTCTGTATCGTTTTCGCAAGTTTTTTCCACAGAAGATACATCAACCAGCCCGAAATCAACCCGACAGCAAGGCCGAGAAGTATATCGAGAGGGAAGTGACAAGCCTTGTAGATGCGCGAATAGCAGATGAGCAACGTCGCTGCAACTATCGTTGCCGTATACCACTTTTTCCCTATCGCCGCAGCCGACATCAGGGCCAAAGCCGCTACCGTCGCCGCGTGGGCCGACACCGTACCATAGAGGCCGTGCTTGGTCGAGGGGATATGGACTACGTCGCCCAAATCGAGGGCCAAAGCCTTGACCGAGATATTGAACATTGGACGCTGACGGCCTGGAAAACTCTCCCAGAGATTTTTCAACGGACCCGTATGCTTAAAGATCCCGCACAGCATATCGGCAATACCCATTGCCAACGCAAGGCACACGACAAAGGCCAAAGCCGACTTCCAACCATATCGACGCCAAACAGCATAGAGGATAAAGCCATAGAGCGGAATCCACATCGCTGTACCCGAAACAATCTCCATAGCGGTATCGAGAAGCGCTCCGCCATCAAAATTGAGCCACAAAAAGAGTCGCTCATCAATCGAATATATCCAATTCATCGCGCACAAGTTATTTCAATTCACACCCCATTGCCGTAGCCATACGCTTCGGAACATCGGTATTGTCGTAGCAATCCAAAAAGAGCAACTCGCCTGCCCCCTTCACATAGAGTGGCACCTGCATAGCCGTATGCGACAAGCCAATCCAATTAACGTAGGCTCGCTTGTTGAGTATTCGCACAGCCTCGGCCGCCATCTTCTCGTTGCTCGTATAGAGGCCTACGACCTTCTCTCCATCTTTGAGGAAGTTACGCTCGAAGGTCTTTCGCAGATTGCGCTCGTCCTTCTCGCGCAACTTGACCTTATCCCACAGACCGAGATACTCGCTCAACAACGCCTTCATATCCTCCCACTCGGTCTTACCCGACTTACGCATATGTTGCATCTTGTGGGTCAGGGCCTCCTCCGAAGTGCGTTGGTGGGCCAAGCGCTCCATATTGACCTTGTAGGAGGAGTAGCCTATCGACATACCGCCCGTTTCGTGGTCGGCTGTAACGACTATCAACGTCTCGTCGGGGTGACGCTCATAGAACTCCAATGCGAGGCTCACGCTACGCGAGAGGTCGTTAATCTCCTCGAATACGGTCACGGCATCGTTGTCGTGGCTCGCATAATCGACGTGACCCGCCTCGACCATCAGAAAGAAACCGTCGCCCTTCGACTCGCGTTCGAGATACTTTATCGCCGCCTCCGTATAATCGACAATCGTCGGCTCATCTTCGCCTCGGTCGGTCGCAAAACGCATCTCTCGGCGCGAGAGCGAGTCGGAGAGCAGTATCACACGACGCCCCTTTACCTTGCCCGCCTTCTCGGCACTCTGCACAACCTCTATACCCGCAGCCCTGGCCTGTGCAACAACATCTTCGGGCTTTATCCCGCTCTTTCTGCGGCAGTTAAATGTTGAGCCGGCAGCAAAATCGACATCGCTCGCTATAAGTTGGTCGGTGATTGTCGTGTAGTCGCTACGGCTTTGCGAGTGGGCGTAGAATGCCGATGGCGTTGCGTGGTTTATACCCACATTGGTCGCAATACCAACCTTATACCCACGACGCGAAGCCACCTCGGCAATATTCACAAGCGGTTGGCCATCAACATCAACTCCCAAATAGTTGTTGCGCGTCTTAACACCCGTAGCCAAAGCTGTTGCCGCAGCAGCCGAATCGGTCACGGCCGACGATGCGGAGTGGCTCGTAAGGAGCGTACGCACCGTGAAACGCGAAAATGGCAATATCGAATCACGACCATAAACGGCAGCGTTGTACATCTCCGTTCCGCGAATATGATTGACACTGATACCATCGGCGATAAAGTAGAACACATACTTGGCTTGTGGCTTACTCTTCGCCTCAACTCGTTCGGTCGCAAGCATCGCAAGCGACACCACCAGCACACAGGCCAAAAATCTTGTAAAAAATCGTTTCATCAAACTTTTATTGTTTTGTTGTTGTTTTAGGGGCGTTAGGGGTTATTAGGGGGGGGCAGCTGAACCCAGCCTACCCAGCCTACCCAGCCGCTTTATAATTGGCCACCCATCAACTTCGCCATAACCTTCGGTATATCGGTCTGGTCGCGGCACTCCAAGAAGAGCGACTCGCCAGCACCTTTGACGTAGAGAGGGGTGTACATTCCGGTATGCAAAATACTTGTCCAATCCAACGAAGCGCGAGAATTCAAGATTCTGATAGCATCGTAGACAAGTCGCTCGTTATTGTTGTAGAGGCCACTTACCACAGGGCCAGACTTCAAAAATATCTCGTAGAAGTCGTGGCGCAGCAGAGCCTCCTCCTCTTCGGTCACGGAGACGTGGCTCCACAAACCAAAGCTCTCGCTCAATGCCGCCTTATAATCTTTCCAATCACGCTTACCCTCCGCACGCATCTGACGAATAAGTTTGGTTGTAGCGATAGTCGAGCGACGCTGTCCGGCGAGCAGATTCAAACGCACCTCGTAGCGGTCCCAACCGAGCGCAAAGCCACCCGTTTCGTGGTCGGAGGTTACGACAATCAACGTCTCGTCGGGGTGCTCGGCAGCAAAGTCGAGCGCAAGTTGCACGGCCTGGGCAAACTCATTCACCTCGCTGAATGTTGCCACAGGGTCTTGTTCGTGAGCCGCATAGTCGAGTTTGCCACCCTCGACCATCAGGAAGAAACGGTCGGTTGCCGCACCCTTCATATACGAGATTGCGGCACGGGTATGGGCCAACAGCGTATGTTGCTCATCGCCCTTGCGGTCGATAACGTATGGAACGTGGCTATTCTTATCGGGATTGGCAACCAGCACCACACGACTATCACTCATCGTGGCAGCACGCTCGACGTCGGTCTCGACTGCTATACCTGCATTGCGAAGTCGCTCGGCAAGTTGTGCGGTCGTAATCTTTTCGTATTTATCGAGACGAGGGCCGCTATGATAGTCCATAATCGTCGAACCCGCGACAAAGGCTATATCGCTCTCGATAAGGCGGTCGATATGGTCGGGAAAGCGGAAGCGGTCGGTGGCGTGGCTGTAAAAGCAGCTCGGGGTGGCGTGGTTTATGCCGACATTTGTCACGAGGCCAACCTTATAGCCCAACTCGGAGGCTACGTCGGTAATATTTCGCAACTCTCGGCCCTCCGAATCGACACCGATATAGCTGTTGGCCGTCTTAATGCCCGTCGAGAGTGCTGTACCTGCGGCTGCCGAATCAGTCACCTGACTCGATGCGGAATAGTTGGTAACAAAGTTACGAGTATCGAACTGCGTAAAGTTCAGTCGCTCAATCTCGCTCTTACCCTCCTTCACGGCATTGAACTGCTCGGTCGCAAGGATATGGTTGAAGCCCATACCATCGCCGATAAAGTAGAAGATATACTTCGGATTTGGCGTTGCCTCTTTTTCGCAATGCCACACAAGCAATGCCGAGGCAAGACAAATCACCGATAGGGCAAGGCTTATAAGTGTAAATTTAAGATGTTTCTGCATATCGTTATAGGGTTTCTTACGTTTGGTTTTATTAGTCTCGACGGCGACCACTAATCAGCGCCACATAGTAGAGTATCGAGGCTATGGCCGAGAGTGCAGCGACAAGGTAGGTGCGCGCAGCCCAACGAAGCGAAGTCTTTGCACCCTCCATCTGCTCGTCGCGCAACGTACGACTCGACTCCAACCATTCGAGAGCGCGCTCCGAGGCGTTATACTCGACCGGCAGAGTAACTATCGAGAAGAGGGCCGAGAGCGACATCAATCCGACTCCAATCCAGCACAATATATCGCTACTTGCCGAGGCGGTCATTATCAGACCTATCATCACGAGCCACATAGCCATTCGCGACGAGAAATTGACCACAGGCACAAGCGCCGAACGAAGACGCAACGGGGCATACCCCTCGGCGTGCTGAATTGCGTGACCGCACTCGTGACACGCTACGGCAGCCGCAGCAATCGAACGACCCGAATAGACCTCGTCGGAGAGATTTACGGTCATCGTCGCAGGGTTAAAGTGGTCGGTAAGCGACCCGGGAACGTGGGTTATGCGGACGTTGGTTATACGATGGTCGCGCAACATTCGTGCAGCAATCTCCGCACCCGTCATACCCTCGGGCAGAGCCACCTTTGAGTATTTCGCAAAGACCGAGCGAAGGCGCATCTGCACAAAAAATCCGACAATAGCAACGGCGATAATTATAAAGAAAGCTTGCGAGGTTGTAAGGTTGTAGAGGAGTTGCTCTCCCCCTTTATTTCCGACCTCAAAAAGTGTTGCAAACATAATTATTATACTTTTTTATATGTTTATTCGTTTATATGACGGACAAATGTAAGAAAAATTGTGTAAATTTGCCAAAATTGCACAACCCCCATAGGGGAATAACAAGCTAAAAACTACAAAAATATGGCAAAAACGACCATTTTCACAGCCGATGACGAGCGCTTTATGCAGATGGCCATTGACCTTTCGATAGAGAATGTCGCTAACGGAGGCGGCCCTTTTGGTGCTGTCATCGTCCGCGACGGAGAGATAGTAGCAACGGGTGTAAATCGCGTAACCGACGAGAACGACCCAACAGCCCACGCCGAGGTTAAGGCTATTCGTTCGGCCTGCGCATCGCTCGGCACATTCAAGCTCGAAGGCTGCACCTGCTACACATCGTGCGAACCTTGCCCAATGTGTTTGAGCGCACTCTATTGGGCTGGTGTAGAGCGCATACTCTACGGCAACACGAAGGCCGATGCAAAGGCAATCGACTTCGACGACTCGTTTATCTACGACCAAATCGCTTTGGCCTACGACAAACGTTCGATTCCGTGCCTAAATTTTATGCGCGACAAGGCACTTGCTGCATTCCGCGCTTGGAGCGAAAAGGAGGATAAGACTCTCTATTAACCACGCTATGAATCTCGCCCTCTTTATCTCTCGCCGAACGGCCCGCGCCACAAGCTCAACGCAGAGCGTCATTATGCGGATTGCTACGGCAGCTGTTGCTGCGAGTGCAGCCGTATCGCTCATAACGTTGGCGATAGTATTCGGCTTTAAGGAGGAGATTCAAAGTGTTGTCAGAGGGACAATGTCGGAGGTTATCGTAACCGACCTTCGCACACTCAACGCCACACAATCCCGGCCCGTCGAGGCCACGCCCGAGCTTACAGAGTTGATAGCATCGGCGCACGGCGTAAAGGGCATTAACGCCTATACGATGCGGGGTTGCGTCATTCGCTCATCGCACCAATCGATGGGCATACTTCTCAAAGGTATCGACTCGACCGAACGGCTCGAATGGTTTGCCTCGCAGTTGGAAGAGGGGGCAACACCAGCCATCGACGGCACTCGCAAGAAGGAGATTATGATTCCGCGCACAACGGCCAAGAGTTTGGCGGTTGAGGTTGGCGACCGCATCGAGATAATGTTGCTCGATGGCGAGCGTCCGCAGCGCGATGTGATGAAGGTCTGCGGCATCTACTCGTCTATTGGCGACGAGGCGATGGCGGCAGCGATAACCGACATACGCAACCTCCAAAAAATCAACGGGTGGAGCGACACGACCGTATCGGGTTTCGAGATTGCGCTACACGACGGAGCCGATGCCGACCTTGTGGCCGACCAAATCAACACACGGCTCTGGGAGGACTACGAGGGCGAAGCCAACCTATCGGCCATCGCAGCCAAAGAGTTGTACGCCCCGATATTTGCGTGGCTCGGAACTCACGACATCAACGCTGCGGTAGTTATCTGCATTATGTTTGCCGTTGCGCTATTCAATATGATTACGGCATTGCTCATTTTGGTCTTTGAGCGCACGCGCACAATCGGCATATTGAAGAGCCTCGGTATGGACAATCGCACCATACGTCGCATATTCCTCTATCAGGCGGCACGACTTACGGCACAAGGCCTCTTAATCGGCAATGCCATAGGTCTCGGCATCGTTGCCCTGCAACACTATACGGGCCTCGTTCGACTCGACGCCTCGGCATACTTTGTCAGCGAGGTACCGATGCGCCTTACGGCAGTCGATGTCGTCGGGCTGAATATCGGCTTTACGGCAGCGATACTCCTGATGGTCTTTGTCGCAACAGCCATCACGGCCCGAATCAAGCCTTCGGAGGCTGTTAAATACGAATAATAA
>JAGBWT010000117.1 GCA_017629615.1 Alistipes sp.
AAATGGCTGCGGAATCCAAAATTGGGCGGTATAGTTCTTGCTCTCGTCGTCTTGCACAACGCGTGTGGCATAGGCAGGTATGCGGTCGAGCCAACCATTCTCGCCGTGAATGTGGAGTTTGTATAGCGAACCGTGTGTTAGTCGGTCGGCATACATTGCATCGGGTAGAAATATGCTCCAAACACCCTCTGTGTTGCGGTCGAGTCGCAGTTGTGTGCGCTGCCAACCGTTGAAATCGCCAAAGATATAGACGTCGTGAGCCTTTGGCAGCCACTCGCGAAACCACCAGCCCGACATATCGTCGTCGCGTTGCCAACCGAAATAGCGATAGCCGTTGGCGTAGTCGGCAATAGAGCCGCCATTGCGCTCTATCTCGCTGATTTTTTGCAGATAAAGCTCGTGGCGAAGTTCGATTTCGTCGGCTACGGGTTGTAGCCATTCGTCTTGCTCAACTATTGGCAGAGTCTGTTTTTCTCTCATAGCGATAGTGTATGATTGGAGTTTTCATACAAATATAGTACATATTTTATCAATATCCAATAGTTGTCGCGCTTTGCTGTTTCGAAAAATATAACTATCTTTGAAAGCGTTTTTATAGTTGTGAAAATGCTAATTTATTAACTAAAACCAAATAAAACTATGTTCAAAGGACATCCAAAAGCCCTTTATGCCCTCGCTCTTGCCAATACGGGTGAGCGTTTCGGTTACTACACAATGTTGGCTGTATTTGCCTTGTTCCTCCGTGCAAACTTTGGTTTGGATGCGAGCGTTGCAAGTATTATTTACAGTACTTTCCTCGGCCTTGTATATTTTATGCCGCTTCTTGGTGGTATCTTGGCCGACAAATTCGGTTATGGTAAGATGGTTACCATCGGTATCTCGGTAATGTTCCTCGGATACCTGCTTCTGTCGTTGCCTCTCGGTGGCGAGACGTTGGCTATGGTTGCTATGCTTGGCTCGTTGCTCTTTATCGCCCTCGGTACGGGTCTCTTCAAGGGTAACTTGCAGGTTATGGTCGGTAATCTCTACGACGACCCTAAATATGCCGCAAAGCGTGACTCTGCCTTCTCGCTCTTCTATATGGCTATCAATATCGGTGCCTTGTTTGCTCCGACCGCAGCCGTTGAGATTATGAGATGGGCCGAGGAAAAATTAGGTTTCTCGGGTAACGATGCCTACCACTTCTCGTTTGCTGTGGCTTGCGCTGCGCTGATTATCTCGATTATCATCTACTATGCCTTCCGCTCGACCTTCCGTCACGTTGAGGGTGGCAAGAAGAGTGGCGATAAGGGTGCTACGGCAGTTGTTGAGGATAACCTCACACCGGCCGAGACTAAGGCTCGTATCGTGGCTCTCTGCCTTGTGTTTGCCGTTGTAATCTTCTTCTGGATGGCATTCCACCAGAACGGTCTTACGCTTACCTATTTTGCCGATGAGTTTACCGTAAATAAGGCTTTCGGTCTTGATACGATGCTCTTCGACGTGTGGAATTTGGTGCTTATCATCGTAGCCGTATATGCGACATTCTCGATGTTCCAGAGCAAGGGCGCGATTGCGAAAATTCTCTCGGGTGCTTTTGCTTCGGGCGTTTTGGCATTCCTCGTCTATCGTGCTATGGGCGTTGAGGCTACCACCGAGGTTGCTGTTGATGCTCCAATCTTCCAGCAGTTTAACCCATTCTATGTAGTTGCCCTCACTCCATTCTCGATGGCTATCTTCGGTGCGCTTGCAAATCGAGGCAAAGAGCCTTCGGCACCGCGTAAGATTGCCTATGGTATGTTGGTTGCAGCCGTTGGTTTTGCTGTTATGGCGTTTGGCTCTAACGGTTTGAATACTCCACAGACCCAGCAGTTGCCTATCACGGTTGAGACAGCCGAGGGCTTTGCACAGGATATTGTTGATGCGCAGGACGCAGCGGAGTTGCAGAAGGTCGAGGCTGATAAGGCTGCCTTTGTCGATACTCTTAACGATGCTGTTGCCGAGGCCGAGGAGAGTGGCGATGCTGCACAGCTTGCCGAGGCACAGA
>JAGBWT010000118.1 GCA_017629615.1 Alistipes sp.
CTCGTTCTGGAATGCGCAAGGCAATGCGATGTCGCACTTAATGCTCCAAGCCTTCTTGTTTGGTGTGAAGGTGGCATCGGGGAAACGCTCGGCAAATGGAGCGACGATATTCTGGTTCGATGCGCGGAGTTGCAACATGTAGTCAATCTTCTCCTTGGTCATACCGTTAGGATTGTAGATAACGCCATCGGGACCCGATATGGCAATAACCTTTGCACCCAATTCCGTAGCCTTGGTTGCTGCACCCCAAGCGACGTTACCGAAGCCCGAGATGGCTACCGTAGCACCCTCGATAGAGCGACCTGCGCGGTTGAGCATATGCTCAACGAAGTAGAGCGCACCAAAGCCCGTCGCCTCGGGGCGAATCAACGAGCCTCCCCAAGTCATACCTTTGCCCGTGAGTACGCCCGTATTGTATTCGCGGGCCAACTTCTTGTACATACCATAGAGGTAGCCGATTTCGCGACCACCAACGCCTACGTCGCCAGCAGGGACATCGGTATCGGGGCCTATGTTGTTCCACAATTCGAGCATAAAGGCTTGGCAGAAACGCATAATCTCGCCATCGGATTTGCCGACAGGGTCGAAATCCGAACCACCCTTTGCACCACCCATAGGGAGCGTGGTGAGTGCATTTTTGAAGGTCTGCTCGAAGCCGAGGAATTTGAGCATCGATGTATTGACCGCCTTGTGGAAGCGGATACCACCCTTGTAAGGGCCTATTGCGCTGTTGAATTGAACTCGATAGCCGAGGTTGGTGCGAATTTCGCCACTGTCATCGACCCACGTTACGCGGAAGGTGATGATACGGTCGGGTTCGACCATACGCTCTACAATCTTTGCCTTTTCGAATTCGGGATGCAGATTGTAGGTCTGCTCAATAGATTCGAGGACCTCGCGAACGGCTTGCAGATATTCGTTCTCGCCCGGGTGTTTGCGTTCCAGGTCGGCCATTAAAGCATTAACGTTCATAATTTGATAGTTTTAAGGTTTTATGTTGTGAAGTTTTAGCCGTTGTGTTATAACTCTCTACAAAGATAGTTAAAAATATGACAAATCCTAACCTTTGCGCCACTTTTTTATTCCAAATCGTAATTGTGGTGCTGGCGAAGTAGCCTAAATCTCTATAAGATGATGCTTGACAGCATAGACAACAAGGCTTGCTGTATTGTTGCAGCCTGTCTTTTCGAGAATGTTGGCGCGGTGGGCATCGACCGTGCGCTTCGATATGAATAGGCGGTCGGCAATCTGCTGTGTCGATTCGCCTCGGCAAATCTCGGTCAAAACGTCAATCTCGCGCTCCGAAAGCAGGGTGTCGGTGTTGGTCGGGTTGAGGGTGGTTGCGAAGGTGTCGAGCAGTGGCTGGCTGATATATTCGTTATCCTCCATAACTGCCGATATTGCCGAAAAGACCTCGCCTATATCCGAGTCTTTGAGCAGAAAACCCTTTGCCCCTGCCTCAATCATTCGCGTATAGTACTCCCTCTCGCCAAACATTGTAAGGGCGATAATTCGTAGGTCGGGCCGTGTTTCGAGTGCTTTGCGTGTAGCCTCGTCGCCATTTATGCCTGGCATCGAAATATCCATAAAGGCCAAGTCGAGGTCGTGGAGTTGTGGCAGAGCGTGCAAGAAACTCTCGCCATCGGCAAACTCGGCAACTACGCGACAATCGCGCTTGCCATCAATCAGACTTTTGAGTCCGTTGCGGAAGAGCGAGTGGTCGTCGATAAGGGCGATATGTATTTCGTTGCGCTGCATCATCGGGCTATGCTACTTGGTTGGTCTATCCGAGATAGGTATTGTTATCGAGGTCTTCATTCCGTGACCTTTGCGGCTCGCAATATCGAATGTGCCGTTGAGCGAACTTACGCGCGACGAGATGTTCGACAATCCCATACCGCAATCAACCACAGCCTCGGGGCTAAATCCGCGACCATTGTCGGAGTACACGAGGCAGAGCGAGTATTGGTCGTATTGCAACGAGAGGGTGATTGACGAACAACCCGAATGTTTGAGCGAGTTGTTGATTAGTTCGCAAATCACGCGATATACGATAACCTCTACATCGTTGTCGAATCGTTCGGCTCGCAGGTTAGTAGAGAAGCGGATAGGTACGCTATGGAGCGTGATACTGCGCGATATGAAGTTCTTGATGCCCTGCGCCAAACCGAAGTCGTTGAGGACTTGAGGCGATAGGTTGTTTGAAATCTCGCGCACCGAACAGATTGCCTCTTCGATGACGAATGTTGTATTTTTCAGGATTTCGCGCTGGTCGGCAGGTAGTGTGTCGTGCGGTAGGGCCGAGAGCGACATCTTTGCCGATGAGAGTAGTGGTCCGAGGCCGTCGTGCAGCTCCTTTGAGAAGTTTTGTCGCGCACGCTCCTCGGTGCGTAATACGGCTGTCAGGATTCGCTTGTTGAATAGTTGGCGTTGTCGGGTGAGTCGTTCGATATAGTTTACCAGGCGGTGCGCAAAGAGTACCGCAAAGGCTATACATATCGAGACTACCAAACCGAGTGTGATTATAATCCAGAGGGCGATATGGTTGCCATTCAGTTCGGCGAACAAACAGGCCTGCTCGGCAGTGAGTAGCAAAAAGCAGATGATGCAAAGAATCCATATCGCGTTATATTTGGTACGACGCACCAAACGTATGGCAAATATGGTCGCTGCTATTTGCAGAACGAGGGTAATGCCGATGGCTATTTGTAGGACGATTTTAGGCTCCATAATCTCTATAAAATCTCTCTCAAACTCTCAATCTTTGAATAGTCGGTCATATCGACTTGGACAGGTACAACAGCAACATAGCCGTTGTTCAAAGCCCACTCGTCGCTATCTTCGGCATCGGGTTCGTGGTTGTCGAACGCGCCCGTGAGCCAATAGTAGGTACGGCCGTGCGGGTCTTCGCGCTTAAAGAAATCTTCGCGCCAATAGCCTCGCGTCTGACGGCATACGCGGATACCCTTAATCTCGTCGAGTGGCAGAACGGGTATATTGACGTTGAGGCATAGTGGTCGAGGGGTCTCGTGTTGCAGTACCGATGCTACAATTCGCGTTCCGTATTCGATAGCGGCCTCGAAGTCGGCATCGGCACGATGGTCGAGCAGTGATAGGCCGATTGACGGAATGTGGTAGAACGACGATTCGATGGCTGCGCCCATAGTTCCCGAATAGAGAACATTGACTGCGGCATTGGAACCGTGATTTATGCCCGATATTGTAAGGTCGATTTTGCGGTCGGCCAACATATGGTCGAATGCAAATTTGACACAGTCGACGGGTGTGCCGTTGAGTGCGTATATCGTCACATCGTCCGATTCGCTGACCTTGCGCAAAAATAGTGGGTTGTGAATCGTGATGGCTTGGCTCATACCACTCTGAACGTGTTCGGGTGCAACGGCAATAACCTTGCCGAAGCGACGTGCAACTTCGATTACTGCTGCAAAACCTTTCGATGCGTAACTGTCATCGTTGGTTACGAAAATAAGTCTGTCGTTATTCATACATCACAAATATAGCAAAAAAAGATTACAATCACACAGCTACGCCAAAATAAAATGCAATTATATGTTTGGGTGTCATTTTTGGTTGTCGCGCCGATTTAACGCATTTGTTTGGATTGGCAATTTGCAAATCTTATTTTTATGTATAACTTTGTAGATGTTAGAAACCGAAAACTTAATACCGTAGAGTCTATGAAACAAACTATTTTAGTCTTTTTTGCCTTGTGTGCGACGTTGTGTGCTACGGCGCAGGAGTATCAAACACGCTATCAGAGTAGTACCGAGCCGCAGACGCTTCTGCCTGTCGGCTATATGCGACTTTCGCGTCAGGAGGTTATTCTCCCCAACGTCAATGGCTACACCCCTTATAAGGCCGATTTACACATACATAGCACCCATACCGACGGTGTGGTGAATATCAAGGGCCGTATGGAGGAGGCTTGGTGTGATGGCTTGGACGTTATCGCGATGACCGACCACCTCTCTATCCGCCCAGTGCCGGAGTATGGCCAGCCTACGCCCGATAGCGCAAAGGCCAAGCGTGGCTCGAAGGCTGCAAAGGCTATGGAGGAGTCGTTGAAGTATGCCGACAATTTTGGTCTGCTTGTTATTCCGGCCGTAGAACTTACCGGTGACGGAGAGACGCAAGGCCACTATAATGCGTTGTTTATCAACGATATTAGAAGCGTATACGACTACGACCCTATGCAGACTATCCGCAACGCTCGTGAGCAGGGTGCGCTTATTATGCACAACCACCCTGGTTGGCGACACAAGAGTCTGGATATGTCCGA
>JAGBWT010000119.1 GCA_017629615.1 Alistipes sp.
GTAAAGATACCAAAACTAAATATATTTACAAAATAAATCGACGAATCTTTTTTGCTCTCGATATGCTCAACCTTGCCGCAATCGACCTCCTCGACAACTCCGCCCACAATCTGCTGCGCCGCCTCGACCACATCGGCCGACATACCGAGCGCACCAGCAAAGTCGTTGGCCGTACCCGCAGGGATAACGCCGAGCGTTACGGATAATTGCTTGTGCATCATAGCATTAACCACATAATTTACGGTACCATCACCGCCCGCAACTATGGCCAATTCGACATCTTCATTTCCATCAAACGGATTACGTCCAAACTCTATGGGGTGGAGTATCAAGTCGCAATCGACCGTACGAAAAACGGCTACAATACGACTAATATTGCGCTCAATCTTTCCTCGTCCCGCCTGAGGGTTATATATCAAAATTGCTCTTTTCATAAATTAGCTCTCATCGATGTTTCTTTCTATCGCATCAAATGGCGTGCATACCATCAGCAAGCTTCAAACTTGAAGCCAAAGCCGACGAGTAGTAAATTTCGTACTTTCCGTCAGACGACGATGTGATGAAATAGACCATCACAGACTCTGACTCCAATTTGCGAGCCACCTCTATCGCGCGCTCCTTGCCAAGGGCCATAAACATCGTACCATAGGCGTCGGCCTCGGCACAAGTGGGAGCAATGACAGTGGCTGACAGCAGGTCGCTCACCACACTCTTACCCGTACGCGGGTCGATAGTGTGGGCCACCTTGCGGCCCGACTCGTCGAGATAGAAACGACGGTAGTTGCCCGAAGTGGCCAACGCACAATCGCTCAGCGAGATAATCTGCTGAATATGCTCGCCAGCGGTGTTGTTGCCATCGAAAGGGGTCTCGATGCCTATGCGCCACGCGCCACCCTTTTTGTTCACACCCTTGCAACGTACCTCGCCGCCTATATCGACAATATAATTCTCCACGCCCATCTTCTCCAACTCCTGTGCCGCCAAATCGACAGTATAGCCTTTGGCTATGGAGTTGAAATCAAGCTGCACGCGGCTATCGCTCTTGATAATACGGTTGCCCTCGATTCGCACCTTGTCGAAACCGACAAACTCCATCAGCGAATCGATATTTATCTGCGCCTTGCGCTCCTTGCCCGCAAAACCATAGGCCTCGACCAGCGGTTTAACGGTCACGTCGTATGCGCCCTCGCTCACAGCCGTAATACGGCCCGCGAGTTCAAGATTAAATTTGATGTGGTGGTCGATAGAGTCGGTCTGCGAGCGATTCACGCGGCTCAACAGAGAATTTTCGTCGAAAATCGACATCGAGCGCTTGGCCTCGGCGTCAATCTCCATCATTCTATCGTATATGACATTAGGCTGCTCGGTGGTTTGTGCGCTCAGGTGCATAAACGTACCCAGCATCAGACCATCGACCACTCGATACTCGGCCTTCTCCGCGCTACAACCCGCCAAAAGCGCAAGCGCCGACAACACCGAAAAAAATACTATATCTCGTACA
>JAGBWT010000120.1 GCA_017629615.1 Alistipes sp.
GCCGTTGTAGCGGAGCAGAAGGAGACCCCTGCTGCCGAGCAGACCGCTTCGCGTATCGACGCTGTTGCCGAGGCTGATGCCGCTGCCGAGCAGAGCGAGTCGGCTTCGTTGTTCGACCGCGAGCGCAATCCGCTTTTGGCTCTCCTCACTCCAAGCTATATGCAGTCGGCGGTGTTGGGTACAGCAGACGAGGCTGATGTTGAGACTATCAACAAATATTTGCAGTACGAGAAGGTTGCTGCGGTATTCCCTAACGACGTGAAGTTTATGTGGTCGGTTAAGGCCGACAAGGAGGGTCGTCGCGAACTATATGTTATCAAGGTTGAGCGTGCCGACGGTAAGGCTCCACTCGATGGTAACTCTATTTCGGACGCTCGTGCATCGTACGCTCAAACGGGTGGCGCTGCCGAGGTTTCGATGTCGATGAACTCGAACGGTATGACCGAGTGGGCAAGATTGACAGGTGACAACGTTGGTCGTTGCATCGCAATCGTTCTCGACAACCACGTATATTCTGCACCTAACGTTCGCCAGAAGATTGAGGGTGGTAACTCGTCGATTACGGGTGACTTCACCATTCAGGAGGCACAGGACTTGGCCAACGTACTCAAATCGGGTAAGGTTCCTGCCAAGGCCGAGATTGTAAACGACACCGTTGTAGGTCCATCGCTCGGTCAGGAGTCGATTAACTCGGGTCTGATGTCGTTCATCATCGCCTTTGTATTGGTACTCCTCTATATGGGTATCTTCTACCGTGGCGCAGGTTGGGTCAGCGATATTGCGTTGCTTGCCAACGTGTTCTTCCTCGTGGGTATCCTCGTATCGTTCGGTGCGGTTTTGACCTTGCCTGGTATCGCGGGTATCGTACTGACGATGGGTATGGCAGTCGATGCCAACGTGATTATCTTTGAGCGTATCAAGGAGGAGTTGCGTGGTGGTAAGGGTCTTGCAGCCGCAATCAAGGACGGTTTCTCGAACGCTTACTCGGCAATTATCGACGGTAACCTTACGACTATCATCACGGGTATTATCCTCTATGTATTCGGTACAGGTCCTGTTCAGGGCTTCGCAATTACGTTGATTATCGGTATCATCACTTCGCTCTTCTGCTCGATTTTCATCACTCGCTTGATTATCGACGCTATCGTTAATAAGACGGGTAGCATCACCTTCTCGCGTAAGTGGTCGGAGAATTGGTTGTCGAATGTTCGTTTCGACTTCATCGGCAAGCGTAAGTTCTCCTACATCTTCTCGGGTGTGATTATCCTCGTTTCGATTGCATCGCTTGTATTCCACGGTTTGAATATGGGCGTTGAGTTTACGGGTGGTCGCAGCTATGTCGTAACATTCGACCAGGGTGTAGACGAGGAGGCTGTTCGTGTAGCATTCAACGAGGCCTTTGGTCAGGACGATGCTGCAAAGTCGTCGACCAACGTTACTCGCTATGGCGAAGAGGGTAAGAACCAGTTGCGTATCGTAACCCAGTACAAGCAGGGTGTTGCCGAAGATGGCGAGGTTGATGCACTTATCTATGGTGTGTTGAAGCCATTCTACGCAAAGGATATTACGCTCGACGAGTTCACCAGCACCAAAGACGAGAATAGTGTAGGTATCGTTTCGTCGGAGCTTATCGGTCCTTCGATTGCCGACGATACAGCTACTGCCGCAATTTGGGCTATCGCCTTCTCGTTGCTTGGCGTAGGTCTCTATATCGCGCTCCGATTCCGTAAGTGGCAGTGGGCTACGGGTGCAACTTTGGCTCTCGCACACGATGCATTCCTTGTCATCGGTATCTTCTCGCTCTGTTACAGCTTTATGCCGTTTAACCTCGAAATCAACCAGGCATTCATCGCCGCAATCTTGACTATCGTAGGTTACTCGATTAACGATACCGTGGTTATCTTCGACCGTATTCGTGAGTACGGCGTACTCTATCCAAAGCGCTCGATTAAGGAGAACATCAACAACGCTCTCTGCTCGACTTTGGCTCGTACGCTCAATACTTCGGGTACTACGCTCGTTACGTTGCTCGCAATCTTTGTCTTCGGTGGTGAGACTATCCAGGGCTTTGTATTCGCGTTGCTCGTTGGTGTGATTGTCGGTACCTACTCGTCGTTGTTCATCGCAACGCCGTTGGCATACGATATGTTGCCAAAGAAGGAGCAGAAGTAATCCGAAGCAGTACGATTCATTTCGTATGATATAGAGCAAGGCCCTCTCATATAGTATATATATGGGAGGGTTTTGCCGTTTTATGAGATAATTTTAATATCCTAATACCTATTTATAATATGATAAAGGATATGGAGGTCTATCGCAGACCTGTGGCACAAATTGTTGTGCTGAAAGTCGAAGCCGGCTACTCGGCTTCGGAAGATGGTGATGGCTTTGAGCAGCCAGAATATGGTGGCGAAGATAATTTGTAAGAGGAGAGTCGGTTATGAAGAGATTATTTTCGTTTTGCGCACTCGCTTTTGCGCTTATTGCTACCTCGTGTAGTCAAGACTCCACCTATTCGGAGCCACTGCCATTGCAGACGTTGAATTTCTATGTCGATAGCGAGGCGTCGCGTGTCGATTTCGATAGCACGACTCACCTCTATGAGTGGACGGGCGACGAGCGTCTGGGTGTCTATGTAGCCTCGGCTGCCCCAACCCCTAATACATATGCCGACGTTGAGTTGCACGATGGTAAGGCCTACTGTTCGGCTACTACCAATGCCTACGCTGCGGGCGATAAGATGTATGTTTATTACCCGTTTAGCGATGCTAACGACGGCCTTTCGGTCAATGCTGTGCGTGTGTCGATTCCTTCGCGCCAGAGCGTTGTTGCAGGCGAACTTGATGCTACACAGATGCCGATGGTTGCTTCGCCGGTTACGCTTGGCGCTACCGTGCCAACGGTCTATATGCGTCCGCTTGCATCGTTGTTGTGCTTCCGTATCTATGCTTCGGGCAAGTATGCGGGCGAGAAGGTGTCGTCGATTTCCTATGCCGACAAGACAAAAGCCCTCGCAGGCCAATTTACTATCGACGCCACACAAGTCGGTGGCGAGAAGTGGGGTCTTACGGGTGGCGACGCAAACTTGATAATGGTTAGCCTCCCCGAGCCTTATGCTGTTTCGACAACAAAGGAGGCTGCAAAGACTATCTATATGGTCCTTGCACCAAACAACTATTCGGGTAGCCTTGTCGTTACGACCGACAAAGCGGTCTATACCTACGATTATGCTCGCGAGGTTGCTCGCAACACCTACTACAACGTCAATATCAACCTCTCGAACGCTTCGTCGCGCAAGAGCCTCGATGGCGAACTTGGTGGTGGTGATGGTAGCGCAGCCAACCCTTATATTATCGACGAGGCAGCCGATTTGGTGCTTCTCTCGACCAAGTGTGCTGCTGCCGATGCTGCCTATATCGATAAGTGCTACCGTCAGGTGTGCGATATCGACCTCTCGGCTTCGACCTTTAAGCCTATCGGTACCGATGCAGCCCGTTTCGCAGGTACCTACGACGGTGGTAACTTTGTTGTCTCGGGTATCACTATCGCAGAGAGCAATAGCGCTCCGTGCGGTATGTTTGCCTATACCGAGGGCGCAACTATTCGTGGCGTCGTGATTGAGAACTTCACTAACAAAGGTACGGGCGGCTGTGTCGGAGGTGTTGTCGGTAAGGCCTATAATTCGGTTATCGAGAACTGTACGATGGATAGTAACCTCTCTACGACGGTTACCATCAGTGGTGGTATCGTTGCCTACCTCTATGGCGGTAAGGTTATCAACTGCTCGACTACCGAGCGCTCGACCATCAAGAGTATCACGACAGAGTGGGCGCAGAGTGGCGGTATCGTCGGCTATGCGCTTGGCGGTGCTTTGGTCGAGGGTTGTACGATGTCGGGTAATGTAGCCTCGATGAACAAGCGTATCGGTGGTATCGTTGGCGACCTTCGTGAGAGTTCGACGGTCAAGAACTGTCGCTTTACCACTACGGCCGAGGTATTCAACAACGCCCACTCTTGCGGTGGTATCGTTGGTGGCCACTATTCGGATAGTGTGGTTGAGAATTGTGTCGTTGAGGGTACGGTAGGCTCGCAAGGCCAATATTGTGGCGGTATATCGGGTTACTTCCCAAGCGGAATAATCAAGAATTGTCGCGTTACTGCTGCGGCTACCGTATCGTCATACCACGAGCATTGTGGCGGTATTGCAGGTATTGTCGGCTATACGGGCGACAATGTCGCAAAGGTCGAAGATTGTGTTATCGAGGGCGATATGTCGGTGCAACACCTCTCTACGGGTGGTATCGCGGGTCGCCTCTATGCGGGTAGCTCAATCATCAACTCGACGGTTAAGGAGAGTGTCGAGATTCAGGCCTTTGGCGAAAACTGTGGTGGTATCGTGGGTCTTCAATCGGGCGGAACTATCAAGAATTGCGTTATGGAGGGCGACCTCACACTGCTCTCCAATGGTCAGTACGGTGGTGGTATCGTGGGCCTGATGAATGAGGGCGAGATTCTCGATTGTACGGTTCAGCGCACATCTTCGATTTCGGTCAACGGCATTTGTGCAGGAGGTGTTGTCGGTGTTGTATCTATCTCGACAGCCTCGGTGGTTTGCCTTATCGACGGTTGTACGGTCTATGCCGATGTTAAGGGCTTCTACGATGTCGGTGGCTTGGTCGGCTACGCAAAACCTAATACCGAAGGCTCGAAACTGATAATCGCCAATAGCGTCTATGCCTATGGCGAGATTACCTCGACGGGACTGAATAGCAACAACTACAACCTCGCAGGTGGTGTTATCGGTTGGTTGCACGGTACGACAGGCGTCGGCGAGGTTCAACTTGCCAACCTTGCAATCCGCCCTTCGCGCATCAACTGTGTTGCCGAATATGCGGGTAATAAGACTCTGCTCGGCATTGCAGGTATCGTTGGCTTCCGCAACCGTGCCAAGACTGTCGGTATGACCTGCCTCTACACCGATTTCAATAAAGACAAGTTATATATTGGCGGCAAGCCGTTTGCCGAGTCGGGTACAACGGCTACTCTCTATGGTTCGCTCTTTGGCTCGACCAACGGTATGACGGCCAATGGCTACTTCTACGACAACTCTATCCAGTTGGGTGCGCCATCGCAGGTTAGCAAGGTCACTATGACCAATTCAAAGGCCGTTACTCCGCAGCAGATGAGCGATGGTACGTTGCTCGCCCTGCTCAATTCGGCTGCTTCGTCGGCTTCGGTTGCAGGTGTTACGATGCGTAGTTGGAAGGCCGATGCCGAGGGTTATCCTACAATCGCAACCGCTCCGGCTTGCAACGCACAGCCTTCGCAACCTTCGGTTGCCGCTCCAAAGCGTGTCAGCGTTATCGGTGACTCCATTTCGACCTATCGCGGTTATATCCCTTACGGCTATGGTGCTCACTATCCAACAACCGATGGCGACCTTAACCTCGTAGGCCAAACATATTGGTATCGACTCATCTACGACCATATGCAGAACGCACGCCTCGAACGTAATATCGCAATGTCTGCCACGGCTGTTGCCCGTACTACCAATACGGCATACGAGAGCAAAGCGTGGTTTGGCTACGACTATTGTGCGCGCTTTATCGCCCAGAATGGTGTGGGTAACCCCGATATAGTTATTATTCACGGTGGTACCAACGACTATGGCCACAACTGCGACCAACTGATTTCGGGCGTTGCTATGCGTTCAACTACCCCTGCGTCGGATAGCGCATTGGAGGCTCTCTATGCAACGGCTGCGGCCGCTACAACCCGTGCCGAGGTTGAGGCTCTCAACGATACAACCTTCTGCGAGGCCTATATCAAACTTATCTGCCTTATCCGTGAGCGTAATCCGCAGGCCAAAATCGTCTGCATCGTGGGCGACTGCGTTGGCGCAGGTATGCAAGGCTCAATCCATAAGATTGCAGCCCACTACAACGCCAAGGTTGTCGATTTGTTGGCCGTAAATGGTTTCAACGACCAAGTCTATATGCCAAAGCACGACTACAACCCTTCAACCGGTTCGGGTTGTCACCCATCGTCGAAGGCTATGGAGTTTATTGCCAATAAGATATATACGGAACTTGGTCAATGGCTTGAAAACTAATTTTGAGGGGTGATTTCTTCCTTCTTCTTGTCCGCGGTGAAGGTCATATACGTTAAGTATGCTCCCTCCACCGCGACCAAGAGAGCGTTGAAATCCCCACCTCAAAATCAGTTTTCGGGGTTTCGGAGTTTAAGGGTTGAGAGGTGAAGGTCATATACGTTAAGTATGCTTCCTCCACCGCGACCAAGAGAGCCTTGAAATCCCTACCTCAAAACACTTTTATCATAAAACAGCACGGTATCAAAGTCGATACCGTGCTGTTTTTGTCTTTGCTGTGTGCGATATTCTATATTTATTCGTATATTTGCACTACTAACGTTTATTAGCAAGGGGCTGTTGCGCTCCAATATTACCGCTATGAGAAAGTTTTGGAATCTGATTAAGAGTTCGTTCGCAAGGGTGCGACAATACGTATCGCCTGTCTTTATCGTGTTGCTTGTCGCCTCGTTTACGCTTTGGTATATCGCCAAACTCAACTACAACTATACGACCGAGTTGGAGGTTAAGGTTCGCATTTGCGACACTCGATTTACGGTGCCTTGCGTAGTCGAGGGTAAGGGTACCAACCTCTTTGGCTATGCCATCTACACCTTTGGCCGTCTTAATATTCCGATTGAGGACCTTGTCTATACCGAACTTCACGAAGTGCGTGAGGCCGGTAGTGCGCCATCGCCAACCAAGCGTGTTCATATCCAATCGGCGTCGTTGCTCAATGCCATATCGGTTCGGTTGAGCGACATCAAGATTCGCTCCGTTGGAGAGATTCCGGTTATCGAAATTCCAAAGGAGCAGCAAAAATGATTAAAGTAGGCATTTGTGGTGGCATAGGTAGCGGTAAGAGTACCATCTGCGATATGTTTGCATCGCGAGGCGTCGCTATCTACTCGGCCGATGACAGAGCCAAGGAGTTGATGCAGGGTGGTGAGCTGGCCCAATCGCTCGTGGCTGCATTTGGCAAAGAGTGTTATCTGCCCGACGGCTCGCTCAATCGAGCGTGGTTGGCGGCCCGAGTCTTTGGCAACGACCAACAGCTTTCGCTCCTCAATTCGATTGTTCACCCTGCTGTGAGGGCCGACTTTGAGCGTTGGGCTTCGGAGCAGAGTGGCGACTATGTTATCTTCGAGGCTGCAATCCTCTTCGAGGCTGGTTTTGCTTCGGCTGTCGATGTTACCGTCGCGGTGGTTGCTCCGCGAGCGTTGCGTTTGGAGCGAGCAATGAAGCGCGACGGAGCTACACGGGAGCAGATTGAGGCCCGTATGGCAGCCCAAGCCTCCGACGATACGTTGGTCGCTGCGGCCAACTTTACGGTGGTAAATATTGCGCTCGACGATGTTGCGAAAGATGTGGAGCTGCTCGATGGCCGTTTTCGCGCCCTCGCTGCCCGCCAAAATATTGAGTCATAATGTTACGAAACCTGCTATCCTTGTCACGACCATTGGTAATGGCTATCGTCAATGTTACCGACGACTCGTTCTACGATGCGAGCCGTACGTTCGACGTCGAGGCCATAGAGCACCGTGTGCGTAGCGTGGTTGCCGAGGGTGCCGATATTATCGATATTGGCGGTATGTCGTCGCGCCCGGGGTCGCAACCAATTTCGCTCGAAGAGGAGTGGCAACGTGTTGAGCGAGCATTGGAGGTTGTGCGCCGTGTCGCACCCTCGATGCCGATTTCGATAGATACCTACCGTTCGGCAATAGTTCGCCGTGCCGTAGAACGATATGGCGAGGTGGTGGTCAATGACATAACGGCTGGCGATGGCGATAAGGCTATGGCTGCAACGGTTGCCGAGTTGGGCCTCTACTATATTATTATGCATATGCGCGGAACGTCGCAGACGATGCAGGAGCTGACCGACTACGACGACCTGACGAGCGAGGTGTGTCGCACGCTGCGCGATAGAGCCGAGGCGTTGGTTGCGGCAGGAGTGGCACGCGACCATATTATTCTCGACGCAGGCTTTGGTTTTGCCAAGACTTTGGAGCAGAACTATCGTCTGCTTGGCGAACTCGATTATCTCTGCGCGCTGGACTATCCCGTGTTGGTTGGTCTGTCGCGCAAGTCGATGATATACCGTCTGCTCGATATCGAGCCATCGGAGGCGTTGGCTCCAACGCAGGCCCTGCATTGGGAGGCACTGCGTCAGGGCGCAAGGCTGTTGCGTGTGCACGATGTTCGCGAGGCGGTGCAGACGGTACGTATGTTCCAGATGTTTGAAAGTCAAAATCGTAAAACAGACGATGATTAAAGCTGAAAATATATCCAAACGCTTCTCGACAGTTGAGGCTCTGCGTGGTGCTTCGGTCGAGATTCGTCGTGGCGAGATTGTCGCCATCGTCGGTGCAAGTGGTGCCGGCAAGAGTACCTTGTTGCAGATTCTCGGTACGTTGATGCCGGCCGATAGTGGTCGCGTAGAGATTGCGGGAGTCGATGTGTCGCGATTAAGCGAGCGCGAGTTGGCCGCTTTCCGTAATCGCCATATCGGTTTTGTCTTTCAGTTTCACCATCTGCTACCCGAATTTACGGCGTTGGAGAATGTGATGATGCCGGCCCTTATCGGAGGCGTGTCGCGCCGCGAGGCTGAATCGCGCGCACTCGAATTGCTCGACATCGTCGGTATGAGCCATCGCACAAGCCATAAGCCTGTCGAGTTGTCGGGCGGAGAGCAGCAGCGAGTTGCTATTGCGCGAGCGTTGGTCAATCGCCCTTCGGTTGTGCTTGCCGACGAGCCTACGGGTAATCTCGATACCCGCAACCGCGATGAGATACAGCGTCTGTTGGTCGATGTCCGTGAGAAGTTCGACCAGACGATTGTGATGGTAACCCACGACGAGGTCTTGGCTTCGCTTGCCGACCGTAAAATATCAATGAGCGATGGACAGATACTCTAACCTCTCGTTTGAGGAGTTGCACGACCTGCTCGAAACGCTCCACGACCGCTACAATCGTGCCGAATTTATCGAGCCCGACCCTATAAGCATTCCCCACTCGTTCGAGCGCACCGAGGATAAGGAGTTTGCTGGCTTCCTCGCAGCGACTATTGCGTGGGGCAACCGCAAGGC
>JAGBWT010000121.1 GCA_017629615.1 Alistipes sp.
ACAGTCAACTTCTTGCGACCCTTTGCGCGGCGAGCAGCCAACACCTTGCGGCCATTCGCAGTAGCCATACGAGCGCGGAAACCGTGCTTGTTGATGCGCTTGCGGCGCGATGGCTGGTAAGTTCTCTTCATTGCCATAATTGTATCGTTTTTATTGTTTTATGCTCAATTTCACTGCATAAGATACCCTATGCGAGGTGCAAAGGTACAACCTTTTTTCAAATTTGCAAAACTTTTTCGTTTTTTATCATCGGCTTTTGCAAGCTTCGCTATCAATTATGGGGTGCTGATAGAGTTTTTTTGTTACCTTTGCGGAGTAATTGAACGACAGACTATGGATATAGCACAACAAAAACGCAAAGAGAACGTCGCCGAGTACATTTTGTACCTGTGGCAGCTCGAAGACCTTTTGCGAGCCTTGCAGTTCTCGCCCGAGGCGATATACTCGACACTTGTAAAGCCCCGCCAAACCAACTCGACAAACGAGCAGGTACTTGTGGCGTGGTATATGGATATAGCCAACCTTCTCGCCGAGGAGAAGAAGGAGGAGAAGGGTCACCTCGACCACACGTTGCACCTTATTGGCGACCTGCACGACCTGCATCTGCGCCTATTGCAGTTGCCCGTAGGCGAGGCCTATCGCGCACGATATGCGCTTCTCGCGCCACATCTGTCGGCTCTTCGCGCACGTCTGGGCGAGGATAGCGAGATGAGCGACACCGAACTCTGCTTCCGCGCACTCTACGCCGCGATGCTCTACCGCATCAAAGGCGAGGGTGAGAAGGTTGTGGCCGACACCATCGAGGTAGTGTCGCCCGTAATAGCATCGCTTGCCGACTACTACCGCAAGGTTGAGCGTGGCGAAATCGACCTCTTCAAGGAGTAAGGCCGAGGCCTTTGCACTACGCGAAACATAAACTATGACAAACGAAGATATATTGAAGGGGTTAAACCCCGCACAACGTGCTGCGGTCGAGGCCTACAACGAGCCCTCGCTCATCATCGCAGGCGCAGGCTCGGGTAAGACCCGAGTGCTGACGACCCGTATTGCGTATATGTTGGCACAGGGGGTTGCACCACACTCGATTTTGGCCCTCACCTTTACCAACAAGGCGGCCCGCGAGATGCGCGAACGAATCGAGATGATGGTCGGGCCACAGAGCCGCTATATATGTATGGGTACGTTCCACTCCGTATTTTCGCGAATCCTGCGCGAGAATGCCGACGTACTGGGCTACCCAAAGGAGTATACGATTTACGAGCCCAACGATACGAAAAATCTGCTCAAAACAATCCTCAAAGAGAGGTCGTTGAGCGACGAGAAGTATAAGCCGGGTGTGGTTGCCTCGCGAATTTCGATGGCAAAGAACAACCTCGTGACACCCGGAGCATATTTAGCCAACACGACACTTGCGGCCGAGGACAGACAGATGCATATGCCCGAGTTCGGCAACATCTACGCCGAGTATTGTCGTCGCTGCAAGCAGAACGGAGCGATGGACTTCGACGACCTGCTGTTGCAGACCAACATTCTCTTCCGCGACCACCCCGAGCGATTGGCCACCTATCAGCAGCGCTACCAATATATACTTGTCGATGAGTATCAGGATACCA
>JAGBWT010000122.1 GCA_017629615.1 Alistipes sp.
GACAAGTCCCCCTTTGACAAAGGGGGATTTAGGGGGAATGTCAATACTCGTATCACAAAAAAGGAGTCGATTTTTTCGACTCTTTTTTTTGTGACCCCGTTGGGGCTCGAAGCGCAGGGCAACAGCCCAAGCTCGCGAGGATTCCTTATAGCGCAGTGTAACGAGCATTAAATACAAATATCCTCGCAACCCTATCCTACTCACCAACGGAAAAGCAGCAGACCAGCATTGCTGGTGTTTGTTTTGTGATGAATAATGGGTGCTTGCACATAATAAATACATCACAAAACAAACAGCCGAAGCAAATCTGCTTCGGCTGCTGCTTAACAGTGATTCCGTTGGGGCTCGAACCCAAAACCTACAGCTTAGAAGGCTGTTGCTCTATCCAGTTGAGCTACGGAACCAAACCGACCTTAACGATAAGGCGTTGCAAAAGTATATATTTTTTCGAACTTATGCAATCTTTGCCACGAAATATCGGCAAGGAGAGTTATCAAACCTCGATTATAACGGCACTTCGCCCACAAAAAGCGCGTTGGTAAGATTAAAACATCGGCTCCACATCATCGGCCTCAACAACGCGTTCCACACATTCGCGAGCAAGAGAGTAGTCGTAGCCACGGCTTGCTGCAAAGCGCAACAACTTGGCCCTAATATCGGCCGCCGAACTCCCCTTAACCGTCTTTGCACGACGCATCAGCAGCGTAATGAGTCGTTCGCGCACCTCGTCGTCACCAACCTCGCGCAGAGCCTCCTCGATAATATCGCGTGACACACCTTTTGCCCGCAAGGCCGTGGCGACCTTATATGCTCCCCAGCCAGCCAGACGCATCTTGTCGCGCACAAAGGCTGCTGCATAACGGCTATCGTCGATAAATCGCTCGCGCTGCAATCGGGCCAGCACCTCACGCGCATCGGCATCGGACACTCCCCAACCGCGCATCAATCGCAGGGCATCGCCCGACGAGCGTTCGGCTCGCGCACACAGGTTCATCAATGCCGTAGTGGCCTGCTGCGGGGTCTTCGTTCGTTTTACTTTCGGCTCCATACCATTCGCGGTCGATTAAACATATCGTCAAGCAACTCAATATCGCGATACCCCTCTTCGCGAAGCATTTGGCACATCTGCTCGCCATAGTGGGTGTATATCTCGAACCACAACTCGCCCCCATCGTTGAGCATCACCCTGGCGTTACGGGCTATCGAGCGATAGAAGCAAAGCGGGTCATCGTCAGGCACAAAGAGCGCTTCGTGAGGCTCATAACGACAAACGTGGTCGGACATCGTCGCCTCGTCGGAGCGTGGAATATATGGCGGATTGGAGACAATCAGGTCGAACTCCCCGAGGTGGCTCATATCGCCCAACGCATCGGCCTCACGAAACTCCACTTGCGCGCCAAGACGTTCAGCATTACGTCGCGCTATCGACAAGGCTCTCTGCGAAATATCGACAGCAACGACCTCCGCACCCTCGACCAACTTGGCCAGCGAGATAGCGATTGCACCGCTACCCGTGCCGACGTCGAGAATACGCGCACCGGACTTTACCGTTCGTGCGATACGATAGACCAACTCTTCGGTTTCGGGACGCGGAATAAGCACCCCCTCTGCAACCTCAAATTCCATTTCGCAGAACTCCGCCACACCCAGCACGTACTGCACCGGACGGCCAGCACGCAACTCGCCGACAAGGGCTTCGAGGTCGGCAATATCGCACGGCTCGTCGTAGCGAGCCACAAGTTGCGAAAGGTCGTATTTCAGCCTATTGCATACCACCATACGAGCCACACTCTCGGCTTCGCGCGCTCCATACTGCGGCTCTACCGCATCGCGAATAAGATGTATGGTCTGACGAAGGGTCATAAACGGAAATATGGTTATTTGAGATTCTCGGCAGCTATCTTTTGCATCTTCAACTCGGCCAAAGCGACCGCCACAGCCGCCTCAACCACCACCGCAGCACGCAAGGCTATGCAGGCATCGTGGCGACCCGTCACAGTTAGAGGAGCCACACAGCCGAGGTCGAAGTTGTAGGTCATTTGAGGTGTTGCGATACTTGCCGTAGGCTTTATGGCGACGCGCACGACTATCGGATTGCCGTTCGACACTCCCCCATTCACGCCACCCTCGTTATTTGTCTTGGTATGTCCGTCGGCATCGACTATCGCATCGTTACGTTGCGAGCCACGCAACCTGACACCCTCAAATCCGCTACCAAACTCAACGCCCTTGACTGCCGGAATAGAGAATAGCAGGTGGGCAACAACACTCTCCACCGAATCGAAATATGGCTCACCAAGAGTTCGGCCAGCCCCCTCGACACAACACTCAACCACACCACCGACCGAATCGCCATCACGCATAGCCTGCGCAACAACCTCGGCAAACTGCTCCTTCGCACGGCAGCCACCCACCTCGACCAATCGACTATCGAAACGGGCTTCGGGCAGAATACGCTTGGCAACCACACCCGCAGCAACCATAAGCAGAGTCATACGGCCCGAAAAGATACCGCCACCACGAAGGTCGAACTCCGGACCATATTTCGTGCGCGCTGTCAAATCGACGTGCGACGGACGCGGGTGAGCCTCAAATTGCGAGTAGTCGGCAGAGCGCACATTGGCGTTACGGAACTTTATCTCGATACGCTCGCCCGTCGTAACACCCTCCGACACTCCCGAAACGATATGTGGCACATCGCTCTCGCGACGCGATGTTGTACCGACCGCGTTAGGGCGGCGACGCTCTATATCGCACTCGAAATCGGCCTCCGCAAGCGGAATACCACTCGGCACTCCATCTATACAGACCCCTATCTCGGGAGCGTGCGAAGCCCCATAGAATGTTATACGAAAACGCTCTCCAAAACTATTATGCATCTCCATAACGGATACTTTTTGAACTATTTAACCATCAGCGAGTCGAGGTCGTCGAAGAATCGCGGATAGCTCTTGGCTACCGACTCGGCATTGCGCACCATCAGCCCCTGCTCACTCACAAGTGCAGCGATGGCAAGCGACATAGCCATACGGTGGTCGCCCAGACTATCGCACTCGACTCCACCCACAATACGACCGCCTCGAATCTTCATCACGTCGTCGCCCGACAAATCGACCTCGATACCCAACCTCCCATATTGGCTACGGATTGCCTCGGCACGATTTGACTCCTTGTGTTCGAGGCGCGAGACGCCCTTTATCACACTCTCACCCTCGGCCACAGCAGCAAGTGCAGCAAGTGCAGGAAAGAGGTCGGGAGAGTTGGTCGCATCGAACTCAAAGGCGTGAAGCGGACGATGCTCGACCCTTATCGAGTGTTGGTCGCTCACGACCGACGCTCCGGCACGCACCAACGCTTCGCATATTGCCACATCGGCCTGACGCGACAGAAGCGAGAGATTTGTTGCCTCGACAGCACCCGCAACAGCGCCCGCAACAAGCATCGAAGCCGCAGCACTCCAATCGCCTTCGATAGTCACATCGGCAGGTTGGTAACTCTGGCCACCCTCGACAAAAAACTCCTCGTAATCGCTATGCTGTATGCGTACCCCAAACCACTCTGCCGTGGCAATTGTCATATCGAGATATGGGCGCGATACAGCCCCGTGAACGTGCAAAACCGTATCCTCCGCAGCCAAAGGCAAAGCCAACAACAGGCCCGTAACAAATTGCGAAGATATAGAGCCATCGACCTCAATCTCGCCTCCACGCATCGGGCCACAAACCTCGATAGGCAGACGGCCACCGCCATCGCGCACATCGACCCCAAGCCGACGCAACGGCTCGACCATCATCTCCATAGGTCGGTGCAGAAGCGTACCCTCGCCACAGATGGTTATAGGGCTATCGCAAAGCGATGCGATAGGTGTAAACAGACGGGTTGCAAGGCCCGACTCGCCAACATAAAGCACCGACTGCGCAGGTGCAAGACCTCCGCAAACCTCGACCTCGGTCTCCGACAAACGATTGACCTTCGCACCAAGAGCCTCGATGCATCGCAAAGCCGACTGCGTATCGCAACACAAATCCATATTGCGAAGCGTCGAACGGCCACGACAAAGCAGCGACGCAGCAAGCGCACGCTGTGCATAACTCTTCGAGCAAGGCAACACCACACGGCCTTCGACACGCCCCGACAAGAGAGTTTTATCCATAGTCAGATTTTTTAGGGATTATTGAGCCAACAAAAGAGCCGCTACTCCTGCTCCTCCGTAAGCGAGAACTTATGGTTGCGCTTCAACTCGAAGTTCTTGCCCAGATACACACGACGCACCATCTCGTCGGCCGCCAACTCCTCGGCTGTACCTGTTTTCAGGATTTTACCCTCGTAGAGAAGGTAGGTACGGTCGGTAATAGCAAGCGTCTCATCGACATTGTGGTCGGTGATAACAACTCCGATATTCTTCTGTTTGAGCGTCGCTACAATACTCTGAATATCCTCAACCGCAATCGGGTCTACACCCGCAAACGGCTCGTCGAGCAGAATAAACGACGGATTGATAGCAATGGCACGTGCAATCTCGGTACGACGACGCTCGCCACCCGAGAGTTGATTACCATAACTCTTGCGAACCTTCTGCAAACGGAACTCCTCGATAAGGCTTTCCAGTTTTTCCTTCTGGTACTCTTTGGGCTTGCCTGTGAGCTCAAGCACCGATGCAATATTGGCC
>JAGBWT010000123.1 GCA_017629615.1 Alistipes sp.
AAACGTAAAGTGCGATATTTATGCCCTTCCCGACACTCTTGCGCAGGTGTTTGTGGGCGGATTTGTCGAAATTTGTGTAAATTTGCCCCGACCAAAAAGCGAGTGAGATGAATAAAGAGATTTTCCGCATAGCCGTTCCAAATATTATTTCGAGCATTACCGTTCCGTTGATGGGTATATTCTCGACCGCTATTGCAGGTCATTGGGGCGACCCGCGCCAAACTATTGGCGCATTGGCTGTCGGTGTCTCGATATTCAACTTTATATATTGGAACTGCGCATTTGTGCGTATGGGTACAAGCGGTTTTACCGCCCAAGCCTATGGCGCCGGCAACTTTGTTGAGACGACTGCGATGTTGGCTCGTGCGGTTGTGGTATCGCTCTTTTTAGGCCTCGCTATATTATTGCTGCAATATCCGCTTGGCGAGTTGTCGTTGTGGATTATGAATGGCAATTCGATGGTTTCCGACTATTTCTACGCCCGAATTTGGGCCGTTCCTGCGGGTATAATGCTCTTTGGCCTTAATGGTTGGTTTACGGGTATGCAGAACGCTGTTATCCCGATGACGACCTCGATTGCTGTCAATGTGGTTCACGTCGCTTGCAGTCTGTGGTTTGTCTTTGGTTGCGATA
Source organism: Alistipes sp. (assembly GCA_017629615.1). Next base: position 634 of record JAGBWT010000123.1, read on the forward strand.
TGGGTATTGTCGGTATCGCCTATGCTGCTGTTGTAGCGCAGTGGTGCGGTATGTTGCTCTCGGTTGTGTTGCTGATTATCTTCTTCCGCCATACATTGCGCCATATCGACATACGCGCGGCCTTCGATTTGAAGCCGATGAAGGAGTTCTTCCGCGTCAATGCCGATATTATAATCCGCACCTTCTGTATCTGTATGGTTTATACCTTCTTTACCGCTGCTTCGGCCCGAATGGAGGACGATACGGTGCTGGCGGTCAATACTATGCTGATGCAGCTCTTTACGCTCTTCTCCTATATGAACGACGGCTTTGCCTATGCGGCCGAAGCTTTGACGGGTCGATTTGTGGGCGCACGCGATGTCGTGAGTCTGCGCCGATGTTTGCGCCGATGTGTCGTGTGGGCTATGGCTACGGCCCTCTTCTGCGTGGCAATTTATGTGGGGTGGTGGCGCGATATATTGGCCCTCTTTACGCGCGATGGAGCCAACGATGCGGCGCAGATGATTGATGTTGCCTCGCGCTACGTCGGTTGGGTTATTGCGATTCCATTGGCGGCGGCTATGCCGTTTCTGATGGACGGAGTGATGGTCGGTGCAACTCTTACGCGCATATTACGCAACTCAATGTTGCTTTCGACTGCGGCCTATTTTGCTATCTATTATGCGCTTCACCCACTTATCGGCAACGATGCTCTGTGGCTTGCCTTTACGCTCTATATGGCTCTGCGCGGTGTGGCCCAATACTTTATGTCCGACCGTCTGCGTGCAGTATATCGTAAAGCCGAATAAAAACGGCAAACGAATTTGCGTCGTCTGCCGTTGTGCTTTCGGGGTGTTGCTGCGCCTAATGCGTTGCCTGATACCAGGCCGTTGCCTTCCACTCTTCGATATAGGCCGAGGCCGAATCGAGTGTGATAGGTGCGCTGGTCGAGACGCCCGAATAGTGTTGAATAGGGGTTGTCGAGCCACTATAAGTCGAATAGAACGAATCGGTATGGTAGCGCGATAATATAGTGCGGTTGAGTTGCTCGACAAACGCTTCGCGAGCCGCAGTGTCGGTACAACTATTCAGCACAAAGTCCTCGAAATCGTAGAAGATATGGGTCGGATTGTTCGACGAACTGATGCCGTCGTAGTGCTGTAATGTGGTGTGGTCAATCGACTCGTCGAGCGATTGATTGGTACGCTTGGTAACCTCGGCGAGAGTCTCCAATTCGCTACATACGGTCACAGCCGAACAAGCCGAAGCGAAGATGCTGTTACCCGTTGCTTTGTACGATTCGACAAAGGCTTTGGCCGCAGCGTCGAGTGTCGAGCGGGTATCGACGTTGGTTATCAGTTGCGGAATAATCAAATCGTAAGGCATGCCCTTGGCCATAACCTCGACAGGCGAGGCGAGAATGTAGTTTGTCGCGTTACGCAAATCGTAGAGCGATTCGATGTTCGACATATAACAAACGTCGAAGATTATATATTCGGGCTTTATACCACTTGCCACAATAGCCTCGGCCACCTCCTCGGTGTCGAGCTGTGTAACCTCGCGGTCGCCAATGTGTCGCACGAGGGCTGCACCAGGGACTGGCGCCCAGAGACGTTGGTATCGCTCGGCTTCGAGGGTCGAGGCTGCGATATGCTTCGGAATCCAACCCTTGCCGTGAGAGCCTACAATCAAGCCGTATTCTTGTGCAGGAGCGTAGTCGGCCATCGTCTTGATTATGTCGGTGAACATTTCGGTTGTGTAGGTTGTCGGCAGGGTAGTGTCGGCAAATTGGTGTTTGACGATGCTTTGCGACTTTTCGTCGTAGAGCAGTTCGTAGAAACCGCCCGAGTAGGTGCCGTCTTGGATAAAATAGACAATGCGCGAATTGCCGAGTAGCTCACGGTTGAGCGACTTTACGGTAGCGTCGATATTCTGCTCAAAATAGGATTTCAGGGCTGTGCCGAGGAGGTAGAACATCACGCATCGTGGCGCTTTGGCGGGTCGTTGCCACACCTCGACCGAAGTCTTGCAGTCGGAGTCGTCAAGCAGCGATATTACAACCTCGCCCAGCAGTTCTCTCTGCTCCGAGGTGCTGTCGGCAGTTGCTGTAACGACAATATTGCCATCTTTGTCGAACGATGTGGTGAAACTGTCGGACGTGGTCGAAATATTGATATTGAAAGGCGATGTGACGCTGATAATTTCACTTTCGCCCTTGTTGCCACCGAGCAAAATGCTTTCGCAGTTGGTCTGTATGGCGGCACGCTGCCATACCTCTATTGTGCTATTCTTTTGAGGTCCGTCGAGGACAAATTCGATAGAGCCAATCTTTCTCTCCGATATAGAGGTGTTGGCTTGCAGGGCCTTGACGCTAACCTCGTGGTGCATTTGCGATACGGCTGTTAGCGTGGACTCGATTTCGCCGCTCGATTTGAGTTCGATGTCGCCGATGTAGTTGAGTGCGCATTTGAAGCCGAGTGTGTTTTGCGCACCCTCGTTGGCATTGATATAGATGCGTTGAGGTCGGCCCTCATCGAACTTTATGACCGACTCCTGCCACGCCTCGACGCCAACATATCGTGTATGCTCGACCGTAAAGACAATGTTGCCCAACTTGACCTTGTCGAGCGAGTTGTTGCATTGGTCGGCAATGGCCATAATCGCCATATTAACGCCTGCCTTACCACTCGACGGAGAGAAAGTCACTCCATTGACCTTCGATATGGCCCACGGATATTTCGACGAGATGTAGAATGAGGTAGAACCGCCCGCATCGCCAGGGAGTGTCAGCGCGTTTTTCTCAATGCCGCTGACAATCGTAAATGACCCTTTTGGTAGATGTTCGGCCTTTTCACAACCAGCTCCGATGCAGAGTGTGGCTATGATTGTGATGTATGTAACAAGTCTCTTCATAGTCAATTATTTGTATTCGCGAGGCTTCATATTGTTAATTTGCCAGGTGCGCTCGCGCTTGAATGTATAGCCTTCGGGTTTGTTCCAATATATGCGACTGTAATCAAAATAGTAGCCCTTGACCTTGTTGTGAGGTCGCTCGAATGGTACAAATTCGACCGTGCGGCTGATGATGCGGCCATCGCGATAATTCCAATCCTTTGATGCAATGTAATCGAGTGCGTGCGAGAACATTATGATATGCATCGGACTCTTCTCTTTAAGTCCGTCACCCGACGAAGCGATACACTGCAAAATACCGTTAAGGTGGCGGAAAAATGCCTCTTCGCGCTTTTTGTCGCCCGAGGTGCCATAGGCATAGGCCATAATGTTGAGCAGCTTTGGCGAGAAGGGGTCTTGCTCCATTGCGGCACTGCACGCAGCTATAAGCTCGTCGATATCGGCAACCGAAGGGGTATCAATCGACAGACGGGCCATAATATTCTGTACGCGATTCATCGCCGCGTTGGTTTCGAGCGGTTTGTAGCCTTGCTGATAGGCATAGCCGTAGTAGAGGTGGTGATACTCTTCGGGGGTCATTGTGTCGCCCTCCTGGTAGCGCATCATCAGATTGGGATAGTAGTATGGCGAGGCGTTGTTGTTGATAGCCTCGAATATCAAATCGTTGTCGGGCGTCTGCGCTGTGGCCGAAATTACGGACAATAGAGCGCAGAGAGTTGTTATAATTCGGAACTTCATAAATCGAAAATTTCAACTATAACGTTAGATGGTCGATTTTTCGTATTCTTCAATCAATTTTATCTGCTTGGCGTTGAGCGATTGACTCGCCTCGGCAAGCGGAAGGCGTACGGTGTTGCCACAAATGCCCTTGATTGCCAAAGCGTTCTTGACGCCAACAGGATTTCCCTCCTCGAAAAGCGAATCGATTATAGGCAATAGTTTGTTCATCAACTCGTCGGCCTCGTCAAATCTACCCTCGGTAGCAGCATTGGCCACAGCCTTTATTTGCGAAGGGTAGAGGTGGCCGAGTACCGACAATACGCCGACACCGCCACAACGTATGGCCTCGACCGTCAAACCGTCGTCGCCACTGATAAGCATAAAGCCTTTGGGTGCATTGGTGCATATTTGGCGCATCTGCTCAATGTTGCCCGAGGCCTCTTTGATGCCGATAATATTGTCGTGTGCGGTAGCGAGTCGTACGACCGTTTCGGGATTCATATTAACGCCCGTACGCCCTGGGATATTGTAGAGGACAATCGGCAGTGGCGAGGCTTCGGCAATAGCCGAAAAATGGCGGAACAGACCCTCCTGATTTGGTTTGTTGTAGTATGGATTGACGCTCAAAATTGCGCTGTAACCACTCGTGTCTATCGTGCGAAGCTGCTCGATAACGTCGCGTGTGCAGTTGCCTCCTACGCCCAGCATCAAAGCGACTCTGCCACGTGTGCGCTCTTTGATAAATCGAGCAACGGCAATGCGTTCGGAGGGTTGTAAGGTCGGAGTCTCGGAGGTTGTTCCGAGGGCCAACAGATAATCTACACCACCGTCGATAACGCGGTCGATAACGCGGGCAAGTGCTGCAAAATCTACGCTTCCGTTGGGAAGCATCGGCGTTATTAGGGCAACGCCTACACCTGCAAATATACTCTTATCCTTCATTGTCTTATGGTGTGCTAAAAGAGCGAACCCTGTATCGGGGTTGCGCTTATGGGTTGTTGTTCTATCTCTTCGGTTTTGGTGTTTGGGGCCGAGTCAGTAACTGCTCCACTCTCCGATATAAGGGCGATGAAATCGCTCTCGGAGAGGATAGTTATACCCAATTTCTGGGCCTTTTGCAACTTTGCAGGTCCCATATTTTCGCCCGCAACGATAAAGTCGGTGTTGGCTCCCACACCCGATTGGTTGCGACCTCCGTGGGCCTCAATCATCTCTTTGAGTTCGTCGCGTGTGTGGTCGATAAACTTACCCGATATAACCACATTCTTCCCCTCCAAAGCATTCGAGTCGCGTCGTCGCTCCTCGGCCTCGAATTGTAGGCCGGCTTTACGCAGTCGCTCGATGATGGCAATGTTGGTCGGGTCGGCAAAATATTCGATAATCGCTTCGGCAATCTTGGCTCCAACCTCCTCCGACTCCATCAACTCTTCGCTCGATGCAGCGCGTACAGCGTCGATATTGCGGAAGTGGGCCGCAAGATATTTGGCGGTTGTCTCGCCTACGAAACGAATACCAAGTCCGAATAGCACTCGCGAGAATGGTACAGCGCGCGACGCCTCAATACTGCGAATGATATTGTCGGCCGACTTTTCGCCCAAACGTGGTAGCGGGGCGAGGTCTGCGGCTTTTAAGTCGTAGAGGTCGGCAAAGTTGTCTATAAGACCACAATCCATCAGCAACTCGATAGTTTCGCTGCCGAGTCCATCAATATCGAGGGCTTTGCGACGGATAAAATGGACTATGCGCCCGAGTTTCTGCGGACGGCAACCGCTCTGGTTGGGACAGTAGTGCTTCGCCTCGCCCTCGTAGCGAACCAATGGCGTTCCACACTCCGGGCAGAGCGTTATGTATTCAAATGGTGCGCTGTCGGCCTTACGCTCCGAAAGTTCTACACCTGTTATTTTAGGGATAATCTCGCCACCTTTTTCGACATATACCATATCGCCCAATCGAATATCGAGTGCTGCGATTTGCTCGGCATTGTGCAGTGTGGCGCGTCGTACGGTAGTGCCGGCCAACTGAACAGGGTCGAGGTTGGCAACGGGTGTGATAGCACCGGTGCGTCCGACCTGAAAATCGACGCTTTGTAGTCGTGTAAGAGCCTGCTCGGCTTTGAATTTGTATGCCACAGCCCAGCGTGGCGACTTGGCCGTAAAACCGAGTTGGCGACGTTGTGCAAAGGAGTTGATTTTGATGACGACTCCATCGGTTGGGAATGGGAGCGATTTGCGCTCGGTATCCCAATAGGCTATATATTCGGCCACTTCGTCGAATGAGCGGCAGATGCGCATCTTGTCCGAAATCTTAAATCCCCAACTACGGGCTGCCTCCAAATTCTCCCAATGGGTCTCGTATGGTAGTCCGTCGCCGGCAATCTGGTAGAGCGTACAATCAAGCCCGCGCTTCGCTACAACCGATGAGTGCTGCTGTTTGAGCGTTCCTGCTGCAGCATTGCGCGGATTGGCGAGCAGTTGCTCTCCTGCTGCTTCGCGCTCGGCATTTAGACGGTCGAATGAGGCGTATGGCATAATGATTTCGCCACGAATCTCGAAATAGTCGGGATAGCCTTCGCCTGTCAGAGTGAGTGGAATCGAACGAATTGTGCGAACGTTTGCCGTCACGTCGTCGCCCTGCTCTCCATCACCTCGTGTCACGGCACGCAGCAACTGCCCGTGCTGATAGGTGAGCGAGATGGCTGTACCGTCGAATTTAAGCTCGCAAACATATTCTACGCTTCCAACCTCGCGCTCGGCTCGTTCGCTAAATTCGCGCAACTCTTCGAGCGAATAGGTGTTCGATAGCGAGAGCATAGGGTAGTGGTGTCGCACGGTTTCGAATTGTGTCGTGATGTCGCTGCCGACACGCACCGACGGAGAGTTGGGGTCGCTCCATTCGGGGTGGGCGGCCTCCAAATCTTGAAGTTGGCGCATCATTGCATCGAAATCGAAGTCCGAAATCTCCGGCGAATTTTCGACGTAGTATTTATGGTTGTGGTAGTTGAGACTGCATCGCAACTCCTCAATCTGCTCTTTAATTTTGTTGTTCGATACCATAATTATAACTTGTGGCGCGCATAAAGGTACATATTTTGTTTGTAACGGCGAACTAAAAATAAAAAAAATCAAAAAAAATTGTCAGAATTGGTTACATTACCATTTTTTGTGTATAATTGCGGAAAATTTTGAAGACTTTTATGAACACACCAAACACCAAGAAGAGATTAGTAGTTAGTTATAATAACCTCCCAGTTGAGGTTCAAGAGCAAGTTAAAGCGTTGTATCCGGCAGGTTTTTCGGACGTGATGATTCGTGTCGAGAAGCCAAGCGGTGACTTCTTCTATGCAGTTCCATTCGAGACAGAGGAGGTTAGTTATCTTGTCAAAATCGACGTAAAGATTGACGATGTGTCGGAGGAGGACGATAAGGAGTACTACGACGATGAAATCAAGGGTGCCGACGAGATTCAGGACGACGGTTCCGACGACGATTTGGGCGGTGGCGTTGCTTCCGATTATGACAACGATGCGTTTTAGTCGCAGAGTGGCATAGCGTTAGGAAATATACGATTTCTGTGTGTATGGGCTATAATCTGTTAAAAGGCAAGAAGGGTATAATATTCGGCGCGCTCAATGAGCAGTCGATTGCTTGGCGTGTTGCCGAGCGAGTTGTTGAGGAGGGTGCCGAGATTATTTTGACCAATACGGCTGTGTCGTTGCGTTTGGGCGAAATTTCTCGTTTGGCCGAAAAATGTAATGCGCCCGTTATCGCGGCCGATGCTACGAATGTTGAGGAACTCGACTCGCTTATCAGTCAGTCGCTTGAACACTTTGGCGGTAAAATCGACTTCGTGCTTCACTCTATTGGTATGTCGCCTAATGTGCGTAAAAATATTGGCTACGAGGAGCTTAATTATGCCTTTTTGGATAAGACTCTCGATATATCGGCAGTGTCGTTCCACAAATTGTTGCAAACGCTCTATCGCCACGATGCGGTAAACGAGTGGGGTTCGATTGTTGCGCTGACCTATATGGCTGCACAGCGAACATTTGTGGGCTATAACGATATGGCCGATGCAAAGGCTTTGTTGGAGTCTATCGCTCGTAGTTTTGGCGCGATATATGGTCGCGAGCGCAAAGTCCGCATCAATACTGTATCGCAGTCGCCAACGCTTACAACCGCAGGCCGAGGAGTGGCCGGTATGGGTGGTATGCTCGATTTTGCCGAGGCGATGTCGCCACTCGGTAATGCCGATGCTGACGATTGCGCCAACTATGTGGTAACACTCTTCTCGGACCTTACACGAAAGGTGACGATGCAGAATCTCTACCACGATGGCGGATTTTCGAATATGGGGTTGAGCGAGGCTGTCTACAACACCTATCAACTCGGCAAGGAGCGCGAGTAGGGTGAATTGAAATAACAAATCGGGCAGATTAAACCAATCTGCCCGATTTTTTTTGTCTCTAATCCAAGACTCTATTTGCTGTTCTGCTCCCAATGAAATGGTGCAAAATCGGCCTCCGAACTGCGCCACGATGGTTTGCGCATAGCGAAGATGATGAGCGGTATGGCTATGACGATAATACAGCCGATAACCAATATTGCAACCCATGTTGTAGGGCTTCCGGTCGAAATCTGTGCCGGTGGTATGAAGCTCAATATAAAGGCGAGCAACGAACCACAAAAACCGATACCTGCGATAAGCCACATCGTAGCATTGCCACCCAAACGGAAAGGTCGGTCGGTGGAGCGCATACGGTAGCGCAGGGTGATGGCTGCGGCAAACATCATCATATACATAATCAGATAGAGCGAGGCGGTCATCTGCGACAATATCTGGTAGAACGATTGTACCGAAGGCATCACGACGAAGAGTAGCGATAGTAGAGTGACGATTGCACCCTGAATCAGCAGAATGTTGCGCTGTACACCTGCCGAATTGCTCTTTTGTAGGAATTGTGGTAGGTAGCCCGCTTTGCCGACCGTAAATATACCCTTCGAAGGACCTGCGACCCAAGTCAATACGCCAGCCAAAACGCCGAACATCAGAGCAATGGCTATGATTGGCGAAGCCCACGACATATGCAGGTACTCGAAATAGCGGTCAAATCCAATGAGCAGCGACTGCGTAAGCGATACATCTTTGGCCGGAATGACAAAGCCGAGCGAGAATGTGCCGAGTATAAATATGGCAACTGCGATAAGCGAGCCGATAATAATCGCTTTCGGATAGTTACGGCTTGGATTCTCGACCTCCATAACGTGAATACCCATCATCTCCATACCTGCATAGAAGAGGAATATGCCGCTGGCAAGTACGAGGTTGTCGAACTTTTTGAGGTCGGGGAAGAAACTTGCCGAAGTGTCCATATAGTTGTGTCCGCCCGATGCAAGGTAGGTTATGCCGAGCGCAATAAGCAGCGCTGCGGGAATAATTGTACCGATTATACCGCCCCATTTACTGATTTTGCCGACCCAGCCCAGACCTTTGAGCGAGATAAAGGTCGCAATCCAATATATGGCCAAGACGACCACCAGCGTAAACATTTTGTTCGATGCAAGAGCCATATCGTGGCTCTGGTCCATACCGATAAAGGCGATAGAGACTGCACCGAAGGTCAATACGGTAGGATACCATATTGTCGATTGAATCCATTGTAGCCATATAGCCACAAAACCCATTCTTGGGCCAAATGCTTCGCCTACCCAACGGAATACACCGCCCTGCTTGTCGGAGAACATTGCTGCAAGTTCGGCGGCAACGAGTGCGGTCGGAATTAGAAATACGATGGCTGCAAACAGATAGTAGAAAGCCGATGATAGGCCATATACCGATTCGGCAGCCAGACCTCGTAGGCTTACGACGGCTGTGACGTTCATAATGGCGAGTGTCATAACGCTCAACCGAAAAGTTGTACTTTTCATCTTTTCCATAATCTCTAAATTTTTTTATGAAATCCTGTTATATCGGCTCTGTTGTGCAATAACTGCGCCAATGTTGTAATGTGAGATAGTGAGGGGTTCTATATACAAAATCATACCAATTTTATACCGCTTTTCGGAGCGCAGCGACCAAGTCCAATCCCGAGGAGGGGATTTAGGGGAGGGTCGGATTTGTAAACGCGGCATTTGGCCACGAGCAACGACTTCCATCAGCGGTAAAGGGTTGATGTTGTGTAATTATGTATGTGTCTTATATACCAAATCATACCAATTTTATACCGCTTTTCGGAGCGCAGCGACCAAGTCCCCTCCC